>JAGQOG010000191.1 GCA_020427695.1 Phycisphaerales bacterium | reverse complement strand
GTCTCCTGGTCGGAAGAGGCTTGGCTACAAGCGGCGGCCCGACACCGAGCCGCACCGGGTCGGATTTCGCAATGCCGAGGGACGACGCGCAGAGATTTCGGAACGTGTCGCCCGCGTCTTGTCTGTCGCCCCGGCCGACCGGGCTATCGGACGGACGGCGAAGCGAATCAACGCGATCGACGCTTGTGCCAGACGATGGCCGCGGCGAAACTGGGTCGACGCGGTCCGTGCCGCGACCGCGGAGCCCGTCCATGGAACCGGAGTTCGACTCGCGCGAGGTCGCACGCCTGCTCGAAGCCGTCGCGACCAACAACGAGGGATCCGCCGAGCTGGTGACGACGGTGTACGCCGAGCTGCGGGCGCTGGCGGCTACGTACCTGAGCGGGCAGTCCGCTCGGCACACACTGCAGCCGACGGCGCTGGTGCACGAGGCGTTCGTCCGCCTGGTGGGCAATGCGCAGCTCAGCGTGGAGAGCCGAGTCCACTTCTTCGCAATCGCGGCACGGGCGATGCGGAACGTCATGGTGGACCATCTGCGTCGGAAGCGATCGGAGAAGCGAGGTGGCGATTGGGAGCGGGTCACCCTCGCGGGGATCCCGGCGGCCGGCGCGGGCACCGAGTTCGACGCCGCCGACGTGCACGCTGCCCTCGTCGCCCTCGCCGAGTTGAACGAGCGGCAGGCGCAGATCGTCGAGCTGCGGTTCTTCGGCGGGCTGTCGATCGAGCAGATCGCGATCGTGCTCGGGGTCGGGAAGCGAACGGTGGACGCCGACTGGCAGTTTGCCCGGGCATGGCTCAGGGGACGCCTCGAGAGGAGCGCCTGACGTGAGCCGGGTCCGGCATGAGCGGCTGCAAGCGATCTTCGAGGCGATGCTCGCCCTGCCCGCGGATGCGCGGGGCGCAGCACTCGAATCCGCCTGCGCCGGCGACCCCGAGCTCCGGGCCGAGGTCGAGCAGCTGCTCGCCGACGCGGATCGGTCCGACTGCCTCGAGGACGACGCCATCGATCGAGGTGCGCACCTCGCGCCGCTGGAACCGTCCGGGCCCGCGGACGAAGCCGGCCCCGGACCACCAACGGAAGCGATCCCCGGGTTCCGCATCCTGCGCCTCCTGGGCGAAGGCGGCATGGGGGCGGTCTACGAGGCGGAGCAGGGACGACCGCGTCGTCGCGTCGCCCTCAAGCTCATCCGATCGAGCCTCGTCACCGAGACGTTGCGGCGGCGATTCCGCCGCGAGGCGGAGGCGCTTGGAAGGCTGAAGCACCCCGGCATCGCCCAGATCTACATGGTGGGCGTGGGTGGGGACGGACGGTCGGCTCGACCGTATCTGGCCATGGAGCTCATCGAAGGCCAGGCGGTCACCACCTTCGCCCGTTCGAGGAATCTCGACCTTCGCGCGCGGCTCGAGTTGGCGGCGCGGTTATGCGATGCGGTCGAGCACGCCCACCAGCGAGGCGTCATACATCGCGACCTCAAGCCCGCAAATGTGCTCGTGGACGAGTCGGGACAGCTCAAGGTCCTCGACTTCGGCATCGCCCGCCTGACCGACAGCGACGTCATGCTCACCACGCTGCGAACCGAGGTGGGCGAGATCGTGGGCACCGCGGCGTACATGAGCCCGGAGCAGGCCTCGGGGGATCCGGACGATCTCGACACGCGCAGCGACGTGTACTCCCTGGGTGTGGTGATCTACGAACTCCTCTGTGGGCGGTTGCCGGTGGACGTGGACCGATTGCCGCTTCCCGACGCGATCCGAGCGATCCGCGAGGTCGAGGCGACCAGGATCGGCTCGCTCGACACGCGCCTGCGCGGCGACGTCGAGACGATCCTCGGGAAGACGCTCCAACACGACAAGTCGCAACGCTACCAGTCCGCCTCGGAACTCGGCGCCGACATCCGGCGGTTCCTCCACGACGAGCCCATCGTCGCGCGGCCGCCGAGCACGATCTATCGGCTGCGGAAGTTCGCACGCCGCAATCGGCTGCTCGTGAGCGCGGTGTGCGCGATCGGACTCGCCCTCTCGGCCGGCCTGGTCGCGACCTCGATCGCGCTCCGGCGCGAGGCGGCCGCCCGCGCCCGAACGGAGGAGTCGCTCGAGCGGTCGCTCGCGTCCTCGGCATTCCTCGAACAGGTGCTGCTCGGACTCGGTCCCGACCGGACCCAGGGACTGGACACCAGGCTGCTCGAGCTGATGCTCGACCAGGCGGAATCGACCCTGGACGGGACGGTGGCGCATCCGGCCGTGCGGGCCGAGATGCTGGCCATCGTGGGACGCGTGCGCCATTCGATCTTCGACTTCGATCATGCCGCCGTGCTTCTTCGGGCATCGGACGAACTGTACGCGTCGCTCGGATCCGAGTACGACTCGGCGCGGGATCGCACCTGTCTCGTGTACGCCGACGCCCTGATGAAGAGCGGCCGCACCGATGACGCGGCACGGTTGCTCCAGGTGGCGATCGACCGGTTCGCCCGGCTGGGCGACGGGCGTCAGGGCATGCAAGCCACGCGCCAACTGGCGGAGTTGCGGATGGACGCCGGCCAGTGGGACGAGGCGCTCGTCCTGATCGAACGGTCGTTGGCGCTCGCGACGGATGTTCCCGATGCGGAACGCGGTCGGGCCGAGATGATGCATGGGGCCATCCTGCGCCGGCTGATGCGGCGGGAGGAGGCACGGTCCGCGTACGAGCGGGCGCTGGAGCTGTACCGCGGCGCCGATGCCCGGATCGAGCAGGCCACCGTGCTGAACTCGCTCGGCATCCTGGCGCGGGACGAGGGGCGGACGGACGACGCGGAGCGACTCTACCGCGAGGCGATCGCCCTGCGCCGGCTGGTCGATCCACGACCGAATCCCGCCGTCGCCACGCTGCTTTCGAATCTCGGCCGGCTCCTGGGCGGGGCCGGTCGCCTCGACGAAGCGGCCGCCGTGCTCGAGGAATCGCTCCAGATGCACAAGGACGTCAACGGAGAGCGCCACTTCACCGTCGCCTATCCGTCCGTGTCCCTCGGCGAGATCCGCAGCATGCAGGGCGACCACGACCGGGGCCTCGAGCTGATCGACGACGGACTTGCCCTCATCGAAGGACAGTTCGGACGCCAACATCCGGTCTATGTCTCCATGCTGCTGCGCCGGGGCGAGGCGCGGCGACGTGCGGCGCAGTACGACGCGTCGCGCGTGGACTTCGAGGACGCCATCGCCCTGGTCGCGGAGCTCCCCGCGAACCAGACGGCGCTCGACGTCTCCGCTCGGATCGGGCTGGCCGAGACGCTGCGGGCATCCGGCGACCCGGAGCGTGCGCTCGCGGTGCTTGAGGCGGCACTCGAGCGTGCGGTGGAGTCGGAATCCGACGCCGACCGGCTGCGAACCGTCATCGCGGACATCGAGTCGGATTCGAACGGGCTGGAGCGGTGAGGCACGGGGCGGGGAACGGTCTGTCGATCGTGGCAGCAAGAACGACGGGGATGGCGGCGTTCACCTTGGCAGATCCCGAAGGAGCAGTCGCCATGCCGCACGCACGGATTCCCTCGGTCGTCGTTCTGGCGGGCGTCATCCTGGCGGTCATCGGGGCCATGGTGGCGGAACTCCCGCGACCGGCCCATGCTGCTCCGCCGTCCCGTCCTGCGGACGACCGCCCTGCCCTCGCCTTCGATCCGCTCGTCCCCGATTTCGGCATCATGCAGCCCGAGGTCGTGTCGAGGACGTCGGTGCGGGTAACGAACGTCCTGAACGAGCCGATCGTGTTCCAGCGCATCATCGGCTCGGGTCCCTTCGCTTTGCGTCCCCCGAAGAGCGAACTCCAGCCGGGCGAGTGGTTCGACCTGCCGCTGTCAGTCAAGCCCGGCCCGCGACAGGGCGTGCACCTCAACAAGCGCTTCACGTTCCAGATCAAGGACCACGAACCAGTGGTCTTGAAGGTCATCGGCTTCGTGCCCGAATACGTGTCGATCCAACCTGACCTCCTGGTCGCGACGCCGGAAGAGCCCGACTCGGGACTCGTCACCTTCCGCTCGAACGACTGCGTTCCATTTCGACTGCTCGAGGTGAAGCCGCCGGTGGTGCGGGAGCTGGACCCCGAGCCCGGACTGGCGCACAACGTGCAAGTGGATTGGGGGGAGTGGGAGAAGGAAGGGTCGCCGATTCGCATCTGGTTCACCACCGACCATCCCCGATCCCCGCAACTGGTGGTGATGGTCAAGCGCCCGTTGCGCCGGCCACCGGACGCTGCAGACGGCGGATCGGACCATCCGGTCAACGCGAGCACCACCGCCTTGATCGCGGCCGCCCGCGACGGCGTGGTCGAGCGCCTCGCCGAGTTGATTGCCAACGGGGTGGACGTCAACGCGGTCGACCGGAGCAACGGCCGGAGCGCACTCCATTGGGCGGCCAAGGCGGGGCACGCGGACGCCGTCGCATTGCTGCTCAAGGCCGGCGCGGACATCAAGAAGCGCGACCGGTCCGACCGGGACGCCTTGGCGGCGGCGGCCGCCGGCGGTCATGTCGAGGCCGTGAAAGCTCTCCTTGCCGCCGGCGCCGTCGTGGATCGTCGCGATCAGAGCGGCATGACGCCACTCCACATGGCCGCCGCCTTTGGTAACGCCGCCACGGTCGCGCTTCTCATCGACGCCGGGGCCAACGTCGCGGCCGCCGACTTCAACGGCCTGACGCCACTGATGTGGGCCGCGGGGATCGGCGATGCCAAGGGGGTGGAGCTCCTGCTCCAGGCCAAGGCGGATCTGAACGCGACCGACCTCATCTGGGGCGACGACGCCCTCATTCGGGCCGCCCGCGCCGGCAACACGGAATCGGTGGCGGCACTGCTGGCGGCCGGGGCCGACGTGAACCGTGTGAACCAGATTGGCTCCACGGCGCTTCACGCGGCGGCGGCGAACGCCCGCGTGGACGTGGTGCGCCTGCTCGTCAAGGCGAAGGCGAGCCTCACCGCCACCGACGCCCACGGCCAGACGGCGATCGAGTGCGCCCGTTCCCGGACCGACCCGGACCGGGACGCCGTCGTCGCCTACCTCGAATCGGTTCGATCGGACTCCTGAGCCGGACGCGATCGTCGTCGTCTTGAAGAACGCGATGTCGCGGTTGCAACCCTGGCGACCGAAGCCGCAGTCGGAAGAGAGGATGAGCTGATCGGGATCGATGTGCTTGGGTGCCAGCCTTCAACCGCGCACGGCGTCCACCCCGGTCGTCGTGCTCGGCGGGCTGAAGACGTCGAGCACAACGCTGGTTTCGATCGCCTCGGCGCCGTGACGCTCGTTCGGAGGCAGGTGCAGCACCTCGCCCGCCCCCACGTCCACAACGCGTTCCGCGTTCGGCGGTCCGAGCGTGAAGCGCATGCGCCCGCTCAGCACCACCGCAAACTGCTCGTTCTCGTGCTGATGCGGCGGAACGACGAAACCGGCATGGAGCGTGACGTGCGAGAGCATCGCCTGCGAGCCGATCACGCGCCGGCGGTCGATCCGCGGCATCGGATGGTCGACGGGAAGTTCCTCCCAGCGCCAGACCGCCGCCGCTCCGGGGTTCCCGCCTTCAGGCTGGTTCGTGACATTCATGCGGATCCTCGCAGCGTCAGGGTGTGTTCGGGCCCGATGCGGCGCCGCCTCAGAGAAGCGGACCGAGCATGGCGATCGTGTTGTTCCACAGTCGCCGCCGTGCCGACCACGTCGCGACCATGTCCATGGTGACGGGGTTCGACTGCGACACGTAGTGCTCCTGGAGTCGCCGCATCTCCGCCGTGACGGTCGGGTCGAACAGCAGGATGTTGTTCTCGTAGTTGAGGTCGAAGCTGCGCCGATCCATGTTCGCCGAACCGATGAGGGTGATCTCGCCATCGACCGTGACGGACTTGGTGTGCAGGAGTCCGCCGACGTACTCGTGGATCCTCACCCCGGCGGCCAGCAGCTCGGCGTAGTAGCTGCGGCTCGCTGCGGCGACGACAAACGAGTCGTTCCGGGCGGGGAAGACGATGGTGGTCTCGATCCCGCGATGGGCCGCTGCGCAGAGCGCATTCTGCATCGCCTCGTCGGGGACGTAGTAGGGCGTGGTCAGCACGATCTCGCGCCGGGCCGCGAACATGAGCGACTCGAACATCTCCGGCATGGCCGAGTAGCGCACCGTCGGTCCCGTTCCGAACGCCTGGGCCGCGAACCCCGCCCGCGGCGCCCGCACCGGCGGCCGCAGAAGCTCGTCGAGATCGTCGTCCACGTACGTCATCCAGTCGCTGGCGAACAGGTGCTGGTTCTGGCGGGCGATCGGCCCTTCGAAGCGCATCACGGCATCCACCCACGGTGCGAACTTCGGCTTGACGCGAAAGGCCGCATCGGCGCAGTTCT
>JAGQOG010000190.1 GCA_020427695.1 Phycisphaerales bacterium | reverse complement strand
CTGCACGTTCGACACGGCCAAGATGGCCGTGGCACCCCGCGCAGCGGGATCGACCCGTAGGAGAACTTGGATAGAACACAACAGCTCTGCGACCTCGGACGGTTGTTGTGTTCCAAATTGACTGCCGGTCGATCCTGGCGCCGCCAGGTCGGCCGGCCATCAAGAAGGCGGCATCCGCCGCCTTGCCTCGATGTCAGCCGGCAACGCCGGCGCCCCCGTACACCGCACTCGCCCCCAGGTGCTCCGCGATGCGCAGGAGCTGGTTGTACTTCGAGGTGCGGTCGCTGCGGCAGGGGGCGCCGGTCTTGATCTGGCCGCAGTTGGTGGCGACGGCGATGTCCGCGATCGTGGCGTCCTCCGTCTCGCCGCTGCGGTGGCTCAACACCGAGGCGTAGCCGTTGCGGGTGGCCAGGCGCACCGCGTCCAGCGTCTCGCTCAGGGTGCCGATCTGGTTCACCTTGACGAGGATCGCGTTGGCACACCCCTCGTCGATGCCGCGTTGGAGGAACGCGGGATTGGTGACGAACAGGTCGTCCCCCACAAGCTGGACGCGGTCGCCGAGGCGCTCGGTGAGCGCGGCCCAGCCCGCCCAGTCGTTCTCGCCCAGTCCGTCCTCGAGCGAGCGGATCGGCCAGCGCGAACACCAGTCCGCCCAGAGGTCGATCATCTCTTCCGCGGTGGCGATCCGGTTCGGCTCGCTCTTGAAGAAGCAGTAGCCGGTGTGTCCCTGCTTCGCGGCCTCGGCGGCGAGCTCGCTGGTGGCGGGATCGAGGGCGATGAAGATCTGTTCGCCGAAGCGGTAGGGCGAGCGCTCGACCGCGGTCGCGATCACCTCCAGCGCCTCCTCGTTGTTCGTCAGGTTGGGCGCGAAGCCTCCCTCGTCGCCGACGGTGGTCGAATAGCCCTTCTCGTGCAGGACCTGGTGCAGCAGGTGGTAGATCTCGACGCCCGCCCGCAGTGCTTCGCCGAAGTCGTCGAAGCCCCACGGCTGGATCATGAACTCCTGGAAGTCCACCGTGTTGTCGGCGTGCTTCCCGCCGTTGAGGATGTTCATCATCGGTGCCGGAAGCGTCTTCGCCCCCGTGCCGCCGAGGTAGCGATAGAGCGGCTGCTCCGAAGCCTCGGCGGCGGCATGGGCCACGGCCAGCGACACGCCCAAGGTGGCGTTCGCGCCGAGATTCGCCTTGTTGTCGGTGCCGTCGAGGGCGACAAGGAGGCCGTCGATCGACTCCTGCTCGCGGGCGTCGATCCCGATCAGTTCGGGACCGATCGTCTCGTTCACGTTGGCGATCGCCCGGGAGACGCCCTTCCCCATCCAGGCGTCGTGATCGCCGTCGCGCAGCTCGACCGCCTCGTTCTCGCCCGTGCTTGCACCAGACGGCACCGCCGCGCGGCCGGCCGCGCCGCCGGCGAGCACGACCTCGCATTCGAGGGTGGGGTTGCCGCGCGAGTCGAGGATCTGACGGGCATGGACGTGTTCGATGTCGAAGGGCATTGGAGGGCTCCCGATGGAGAATTGGCGATGATAAGGCGGAGGATCGGTTTCGGGTGCGCGAAGCGCGGGTGCCACGGCCTTCCAGGCCGTGCGGCGAGGCGTTGCACGTTCG
>JAGQOG010000189.1 GCA_020427695.1 Phycisphaerales bacterium | reverse complement strand
GACGGCCGTGGCACCGTTGCGGCGACGGGTGCCACGGCCATCCTGGCCGTGCGAACGTGCAACGCCTCTGGCGCACGGCCGAGACGGCCGTGGCACCGTTGCGGCGACGGGTGCCACGGCCATCCTGGCCGTGCGGACGTGCAACGCCTCTGGCGCACGGCCGAGACGGCCGTGGCACCCGACTCGAGTCTCACCTGGGTTCCGACCCCCAACACTCGATGCCCCGATGCCTCGATGCCTTGATGCCCACGATCTTCCCCAGGCGTCCCTCACCCCACCCCGTTCAACAGCGCCTTCAACGCCGCCTCGGGATCCGGCTGCCGCATGAGGTGCTCGCCGACCAGCACGATGTTCACGCCGTGTTCGCGCAGGCGGGTCAGGTCGTCGGGTCCGGTGATGCCCGACTCGCTGACGAGGACGCGGCGGATGGCGCGATCGTCGATGATGTCGAGCAGGCGGAAGGTGTGCGAGATGCTGGTCTGCATCGTGGCCAGGTCGCGGTTGTTGATCCCGAGCAGCGAGTAGCCGCTGTGCGGGAAGCCGATGTGGTTCCGGACCTTCAGCAGGTTCTCGACGCTGTGGGCCTCGACCAGTGCGGTCATGCCGAGTTCGGTGGCCAGGATCTGGAAGTCGATGATGTCGCCTTCGGAGAGGACCTCGGCGATCAGGAGGATGGCGTCGGCCCCCGCGGCCCGCGACTCCCACACCTGGTACTCGTCGACGATGAAGTCCTTGCGCAGCACGGGCAACGGGACGGCGTCGCGGATCGCTTCGATGAATTCCAGCCTCCCTCCGAAGTCGGACTCGTCGGTAAGGCACGACAACGCCGCCGCACCGGCGCGATGGTACTGTTGGGCGATGCGGACCGGATCGAAGTCCTCCCGAATCACCCCTGCGGAAGGACTCTTCCGCTTGATCTCGGCGATCACCCTCGTGTGCTTGAGGTCGGTCTCGTCGACCACGGCCCGGAAGAAATTGCGCGGGCGGTCGATGGTCGCCACCCGCTCGCGGAGCGACTCCACGGGCACGACGGCCTTCGCCTTCGCGACCTCGATGCGCTTGCGGGCGGCGATTCTGTCGAGAACGGAACTCATGCGCGGGGGACTGGTGGCGGTTGCCGCGGTGGCGGCGACGGCAAGCGGAGTTATAGCCGGGCCGGCAGGCATCGACCATGCGACGGCGCCAGTTGAGTCCGGTGCTGCACCAAGCCCGTACGGGTGGCTCATGATCGTGCTGGCGGTGGTGGTTGTTCCGGTGTTCTTTCGGACGGGGCTCTTCCGCCTGCCCCGGGACGCCCGGTTGCCGGCGCTGCCGCCGGCAGCGATTGGCGGCCTGTTTGCGGCGATGCTGCTCGCGGGGAGGCTCGGCGCCGCGCTGGTTTCGCCGTGGGCCGGTCTCGACGCCGAGGCGCTGGCGACGGATCCGACGGGTGCATTGCGTGCAACGGCAGTGCTGCAGATCGGGTCGTACGGAGGCCAGTCACTCGTGGTCGTGCTGCTGGTGCTTCTGCTGCACCGCGCCGGTTGGCGTCCGTGGAGGCAGGTCGGACTGTTTCCCGGGATCGCGGCGGGCCTGGTGGTCATCGTCGTGGCATGGCCCGTGGTGGTCGCGAGCACGGAGATCGGGGCCGTGGTGCAGCAGATGCTCCAAGGCGAGCCGGTCGAAGCGCTGGCCCATCGCACGCTGCAGATGCTCGACCGGGGCGGCGGCGCATGGGCCGTCGCCGTCACGGTGCTGGCGATCGCCGCCGCGCCGCCCTTGGAGGAGATCCTGTATCGCGGTCTCGCCCACGCCACGCTTCGTTCGATCGGCATGGGCGCGTGGCCGACGGTGATCGGCGTCTCGGCGATCTTCGCCCTGATGCACGCCTCCGCGGCGCCGCCCGCGGCCCTCCTTGGCCTCTTCGTGCTGTCGCTCGCCCTCGGCTGGGCACGCGAGTCGAGCGGATCGCTCACCGTGCCGATCGTGGCGCACATGGCGTTCAACGCGGCGAACTTGGCGTTGATGCAGGTGAGGGTGTGAGGATCGAGGGACCGAGGCATCAAGGGATCGAGGCATCAAGGCATCGAGGCATCGAGGGTGACGCGGAGGGTGCCACGGCCATCCTGGCCGTGACGACGCCTTCGCCTCGTGCGCACGGCCGACACGGCCGTGGCACCCAACTTGAGTCTCACCTGGGTTCCGACTCCCAACCCTTGATCCCTTGATGCCTCGGTCCCTCGATGCCTCCGCGATCCTCGACCCCCCTTTACAATCCCCGCCAATGAACTCTTCCGCGACCGGAAAGCCTCGCATTCTCACCGGCGATACGCCGACCGGACGGCTCCATCTCGGCCATTGGGTCGGCAGCGTGAAGCGGCGGGTCGAACTCCAGGACAGCCACGACTGCTACTTCATCATCGCCAACATGCATGCGTTCACCACGCGTTCCGACAAGGCCGACGAGATCCGCCGCGACTCGATCGAGATCGTTCGCGACTACCTCGCGATGGGCATCGACCCTGAACGATCGACCGTGTTCCTTCAGAGCGAGATTCCGACCATCGCGGAGCTGACGTTTCTGTTCGCGATGCTGCTGCCGTTCAACCGAGTCATGCGGAACCCCACGCTCAAGGACGAGATCCGGGTGAAGGGGTTGGGCGAAACGTACAGCTTCGGCTTTCCGCTCTATGCGGTGGGTCAGACCGCCGACATCCTGTCGTTTCGACCGGTGGCGGTGCCGGTGGGAGAGGACCAGGTGCCGCACCTCGAGCTCACCCGCGAGGTGGCGCGGCGCTTCAACCAGGTCTTCTGCGCGGTCTCCGATCAGACCGAGGACGACGACCATCCCGCCCACGGGGGCGTGTTCCCGGTGCCGCGGGCCGAGGTCGGGAAGGTCGGGCGGCTCGTCGGCGTGGACGGCGTCAACAAGATGAGCAAGTCGCTCAACAACGCCATCTACATCGCCGACTCGCCCAAGGAGGTGCAGAAGAAGGTCAACCGCATCTTCACCGGGCGGCAGAGTCCGACCGAGCCCGGGGATACCACGAACGCGCTCTTCCAGTACGTGGACGCCTTCATCGAGGACGAAGCCAGGGTGGCGGAACTCAAGGACCGCTACGCCCGCGGCGACAACATCGGCGACGGGCACATCAAGCAGGAGGTCGGCGCCGCGATCAACCACCTGCTGGACCCCATGCGCGAGCGCCGCGCGAAGTACGAGGGCAGCGATCGCCCGATCCTCGAGATCCTCCGCAGCGGCTGTGCGCGAGCGAACCGCACCGCCGAGGAAACGCTCGCCATGGCCAAGGAAGCCGCGGGGTTGGGGTACTTCAAGCGCGAGCTTCGGTTCGTGTAGGGGAATTCGGGATCCCGCGGTGTCGGGTGTGTGTGCCACTGGCTGCCCGGGTGTGCGGGCAGCCAGTGCGCAGCGTGCAGTTCGAGACGCTCGTGAGCGGACGATCGCCATCGCACCGACTGGCCGCCAACCCGGCCAATCGGTGGCACACAACTCCACCGCCCTCGATGCCTTGGTGCCTCGATGCCTCGATGCCTATTCTCCGCGCCCCCGCAACACCGCCCGCACCGGGCTGGCGTCGAATCCCTCGAGCGCCAGCGGGAGCGCGATCAGCTCGTACCGCCCAGGCGCCACGTCGGTCAGCACGATTCCCTCGAGGATCGCCATGTCGTTGGCGAGAAAGCGCTGGTGCGAGGCCAGGTCCTTGCTGTCGGCGGTGTCCACGCTCGGCGTGTCGATTCCAACGAGGCGCACGCCCTCCGCGTGCAGGTCGTCAACCAACGCCGGGTCGAGCGCCGCGAAGTCGTCGTTCCACTGCTCGGGATCCGGGTAGGTTCCCGTGGCGATCAAGATGCGTTCCGCGTCGATCGGTCCCTCGAGGTCCGATCGCCGCACTCGATGTCGAGGCGGTACGGCCACGCGAAGCACGCGGCAGGGACCGACATACAGATCGAGCGGCTGCCGGTCGATCGGCCGGGCGTCGGCGCCGTAGTGGTTGGGTCCGTCAACGTGTGCCCCGAGATGGACCGTGGCCCGGATGGTTGACAGCGTGAGCGGGGCGCCGGCCTTCATGTCCAGCAGCACCTCGCGCGAGAGCGGTGTGTCGCCCGGGAAGACCGCGAGTCGGGGCGAGAGGCGTGGGGAGATGTCGATGATGGCCATGGTGACTCCCTATCGCCCGCCGCCGATCGGGGGCAGGTCGTCGCCGCCGGCCCGAGCGGCGCTGGTCGTGTCGCCGGCATCGCGCCGGGTCAACGCTGTGCGAAGCTCCCCTACGAGCCCGCCGCGGGACCGTACCCAAGCCATGAGCGTCAGCAGCACCAGCACAGCCGCGATGGCGCCGCCGGCCCACGCGAAGGGCAGGGGGCTTCCGGGGCGCGATCCGAGGAGCCACGCCATGTTGTCAAAGACGATCTTGGCTTGGGGATCCGATCCGCTCGGCGAGACGGGGTGCGGGCCGAAGGGGCCTCCGCGGGCGGCGTACCTCCCCGCGGGAGCGCCGCCGACGGCGATGTAGCCAACCGCGCCGCCGCCGGTCGCGAAGGCGCCGATCGCCATCCCGCCGACCGACAGACCGCCGATCGCCATGCCGCCGATCGCCACGCCGCCGAGGCTGAGACCGCCGGCCGAGAAGACGCCTGCGGTCATCCCGCCCAGCGCCACGATGCCCGTGGCGCGGCCGCCCAGCGCCACCGCGCCGGTGGCCTTGTCGCCAATGGCGATGAAGCCCTCGGCATGCCCCGTTCGCTCCGTCTCGGAGGGTCCGAGCGAGACGGCCAGCAACGGCATGCCGAAGAACGTGGTCTCCGAGCGATAGCGCACGCCACGCCATGGCGATTGGCCGCGTCGGCGCAGCACCTCGACCAGGGGGCGTCCGCATTCCGGGCACTTGGCCGACTCCGTCGCCCCGGTCAGGACGTAGCCGCAGTGGCCGCAGTACGGTTCGCCCGCGGCGGGCGAAGCGTTGTCGTTCGGGTTCCTCGAATCGATGGTGCTCACTCGGCACCTCCCGGAGTGGAATTGGCCGCCGGAGTCGGCACGCTCATGGAGGCGATGGCGACGAGGCCCAGGAGCGCCGCCACGCCGATCACCGCCGCCGCGGAACCGACGGCCCACCATTGGCGGCGGGCTCGGGCGCGGGCTTCGGCGTAGGGAATCGTCGAGAAGCTCACCATGTCGTAGAGAGGCAGAAAGGCACCAGGCAACACGCGGCTGAGCACCCGCTCCAACCGCTTCTTGGCCCGGAACAGCCGCGAGGCGGTGCGATCGCGCATCTCGATGAAGTTGGCGACGGCGAGATCGGCGATCGCGTCGGCGTTCGGCTTGCGGATCGACTCGTAGGCGGCGAACGCGGCGGGCCAGTCCGGCGCATGGCGCTTCAGGCAGTTGATCATGGCGAGCGTGTCCTCGAAGGCACAGTTCGCCCCTTGACCGTAGAAGGGGACGATCGCGTGGGCGGCGTCGCCGAGGAGGGCCACGCTGTCCCGGTGCCACGGAAAGCACCGCACGGTCACCATGGCGCCGACGGGGTTCCGCTCCCACTCGTCGAGCAGGTCGGGCATCAGCGCCGCCGCGTCGGGAAACACGCGGGCGAAGTACGCCGCCACCAGCTCGCGGGTGCGCAAGGCGGCGAAGCCATCGGGTCCCTCGTACGGCATGAAGCACGTGCAGGTAAAGGACCCGTCGACGTTGGGCAGGGCGATCATCATGTGGCCGCCCCGCGGCCAGATGTGCAGGGCATGCGGATCGAGCCGATGCGTTCCGTCGGCGTGGGGCGGGATGGTGAGCTCCTTGTAGCCGTGGCCCAGGTAGCTCTGGCTGTAGTCGAAGCGCTCCGTCCGCTGCATGGACTGCCGCACGGCGGAGTACGCTCCGTCCGTGGCGATCACGAGGTCGGCGGCGACCGTGACCTCCGTGCCCGAGGCCGGGTCGCGAAAGACGGCCGCCGTTCCATCGGACTTGACGTCGATGCAGGGCCGATCGAAGACCAGCGTGACGTTCGGTTCCGCCGCTGCTGCCTCGAGCAGCAGCAGGTTGAGGCCGCCCCGCGAGACGGAGTTGATCCCGCGCGAGGGATCGGCGCTGTACGGTTGGAAGACGAGATCGCCATGGACCGGGTGGATCATCCGGCCCGGCATGCGGATCGCCTGTTCGAGCACGGCGCCGTCGAGGCCGATCGACCGCAGGGCCTCGATGCCGCGAACGGAGATCGCCAGGTTGATCGAACGCCCGCCGATGTGTCCCTTGGCCCGAGGATCGCTGCGACGCTCGTAGAGGCTGACGCGGAATCCCTCGCGGGCGAGCTGGGTGGCGAGCAGGCTGCCGGCCAGGCCGGCGCCGATCACGAGCACATGGGAGGACGACGGCATGCGCGCATGGTAATGCGGATCCTCGGTGGATCTCGGAAGGGCGGCGCGGAGCCGTCGAGGGCGATGCGACGGGTGTGCGTGAGTCGAGGGTGCCACGGCCTTCCAGGCCGTGCGGGCCGTGCGTGTTCGTCACGGCCAAGATGGCCGTGGCACCCGAGGTGTGCGTGAGTCGAGGGTGCCACGGCCTTCCAAGCCGTGCGGATCGTGCGTGTTCGTCACGGCCAAGATGGCGGTGGCGCCCGAGGTGGGCGTGAGTCGAGGGTGCCACGGCCTTCCAGGCCGTGCGGCCGTGCGTGTTCGTCACGGCCAAGATGGCCGTGGCGCCCGAGGTGTGCGTGAGTCGAGGG
>JAGQOG010000188.1 GCA_020427695.1 Phycisphaerales bacterium | reverse complement strand
GGATCCGGCGAGTCGTTGGCTCAGCCGATGGGCGAGCCGCGGGACCGCGAGACCGTGTTCAAGGTCCTCGACCGTCCCCAGAAGACGCTGGTCGTCGCGGGCGGCGGCCGCGACCACGGCTTCGGGTGCCAAGACGGACCATTCGTTTGTCCGCTGCGCGAGCGCCTCCGGCGCCATGAGCCATGCGTTCCAGGTGGACAAGCGGCGCGCGGGGTTGCCGGACCCCAGCGGATCCGCGCACGCCTCCATGTCGTCCAGGACCACAAGCAATCGGCGCAGCAGGAGGAGGCTGTTCGCGGCCGCGGCACTCCCGGCGCCGGATGCCCACGCTTCCGCCCACGCGGCTCGGCGCCGGTCGAGTTCGGCAACGAGCGCCCGCTGGCGCTCGGCATCGCCGGCGCTCGCCAGCGTGCCCGCGCGGACGGCGCTCTCGCCAGGGATCGGAACGAAGAGGCCAAGCTGCATCTCGAACGCCGCCATGGCCGCCACGGCATCGGGCCGTCGAGCATGGTCGTCGAGACACACGCACAGCCGACGCATCTGCTCCTGGAAGCTCGGCACCGCTCCCGGGCTCAGGGCGCCGATCGCATCGCTCCATTCGCTCAGCCGTCCGACGCGCTCGAGGTCGGCGAGCAGGCGGCCTTGGGACTCCATGACGCTGGAAACCGCGGGATCGATCGAGGCGCCCTTGGACTCGAGAAGAAGTGGAACGCTATCGAGCGCCTTCGCCTCCGCGCGGCGGTACGCCTGCTGAAGCTCTACCCGCGCCATGACCAGGTCGCGCGACGACACGCGCACGTCGAGTTCGCGGAAGGCCGTCATGCGCTCGAGGATCCGTCCGACCGATCGGCGGACCGCCAGGCGCTGGGCGAGGTCGCCGCCGCCGAGCACGGCCAGGGCGGGCAAGGCCTCGAGCACCGGGGTCAGCGGACCCTGTCGGCGCGGATCGCGCTGCACGGCGTCGAGCGCGCGAAGGAGTGCGGTGAGCGAAGACGCGTCGGCCGAGTGGTTGCGTGCGGTACGTGCCGTGGTCGCAGGGAGGGCCGCGGCGATGGACGTGCACTGATTATGAACGGCCTCGGCGAATCGTCGATCCAGCCAGTCCATCGTGCGCACTTGCTCGGCTAGTGCGAGAACGGCGGCAGCAGCTCCAACGCGGGACTCGATCGTCGGTTTGACGGCCAACGTGGCGGGATCGATGTCATCGGCGAATTCACGCATCGCCGCGGCGAGCGGATCCGCATCCGCGGCACTCGACAGGGAGGCCTTGACGTCCGTCAGGGCACCCGCGCCGCCGCCGTCGGACGCAATCGGGCCGCCGTCGGGTCCCACTACTGGCCACCCGGGCGCGAGGGACTGCCCTTCCGCGAGCACCGCAGCGTCGATGATCGTGGACAGCGCCGTGGAAGCGTCGTCAAGCGCCGAATCGGGATGCCTCGATGGCGGCGGTGGAGAGGCCAGCCCATCCAGTGCCGACCGGCGGAGCGGATCGTCCGCGGGGCGCTCGAGGAGCGACTGGAGGGCGCGATCGACCGTCCTTCGCCCTTCCGCCAGCCGCATCCCTGCGACCCACGCGAGCCCCGCGTCGGTTTCGACCGACGCCGCCTGCTCGAGAAGCGCCAACGATGCCGTCCGCAGCGCGATGAACGCCTCGACGATGATCGACTGGTCGCCTGTCGCCGCCGACTTGGCGAGCTGAAGCCGATCGATCTCCTGGGCCAGGATCGCCTTGGTCGTCGAGGTCGTGGTGGGCATGTCGAGCGCCGGCGGCTGCGGCGTCGGGTTCAGCTCGATCCATTGGGCGTTGACGGCGCGCGGCGCGATCGACACAAGGCCAAAGACGAGGAGGAGGATCGGGGTCGATCGGTGCATCGGGACACGGCTTGAGGCGGGCCATCGGGTCGAGTGGCGGAGTCGTCGGTCACGCCTCGACGCCGCACTCCGGACAGATCGTGGCGCCGGCGAGCGCATGACCGCACTCGCGGCACTGGCCGTGGATGCCCATCCGGACCTGGCGGAGATGCACCCAGAGCGCGGCCGACGTGAACACCAGCGCCACCGGCAGGACCACGCCGAGCAGCGATGCGGTCAGCGTTGACAGGGGCGGTTTCGCCAGAACGCCCGTCCAGACACCGGCGACGTTCCCGGGGGCGACGGTCTGGCCGGTGCCGTGACGGAACGCCAGGATTGGCGCCTGGTAGCCGGCGACCTCGGAGTGGATCGCCCAGCGGCAGCACGTGACGTTCAGGAGCATGGCAACGGCCAGGATGCCGCCGATGATCAACAGGTGCTTGGTACGGGTCATGGGGCGGCTCGCCGCGTGACGATCCACAACGTTGGATTCTACGTTCCACGGGAGGAGGCGGAACGACGAGCAGAATGTCAAGCGACGGTGTGAGGTTCCGATCGTCTCGGATCGGTTCCTCACACCGCCACATTCTTCGGGACGACCACCCCGACTACAGGCCCCAACTGCCGAGCAGGATGCCGAGGTCCGCGCCGTCGACGACCCCATCGCCGTCGAGGTCCTCGGGACATCCTTCGCAAGAACCCCACGTGTCAGCGCGGCCATGCACTTGTCACTTGTCAGCGCGGCCATGCACGACGGTGGCGAGGCGGCCAACGGCTGTCAGCGCGGCCATGCACTCGCTCCACGCCAGCATGTCAGCGCGGCCATGCACTCGCTCCACGCCAGGGTGTCAGCGCGGCCAGTCAGCGCGGCCACAGTCAGCGCGGCCATGCACTCCACGCTCCACGCCAGAGCAGCGAAGCGCGGCCACGCACTCGTGCGGTGATTCCGCCGCGTTCGTCGGATTCCGCGGATCATCGTCTACACTTCCGCCCGGTCCGCCGCCGCCGGGGCGTCGGACCGTTCCCGGGGTCCGCCGGTCCGCTCGCGGCACGCCGCGGGGGATCGGCACAGCACAGTCCGAGCCGTGCGCCGCACGCGCGACCGTTCGTCGACCGGCTTCGCGCCGGAGCGGCGTCCGCGTTCGCCGCGCGAGTCCGCGCCGGGCACTGGGGGTCCGATCCATGGCCGTTCCGCGCTCGAAGACCGTCGACGAGTCCGTCTCGGGGCTCTACCACTGCCTCTCCCGCTGCGTCCGGCGCGGCTACCTCCTCGCCCCGGGTCCCGACGGCGCCGTGGCCGACGACCGCCGCCGCGACTGGATGGTCGAGCGGCTGCGTCTCCTCACCTCGGCCTTCGCCGTCGACTGCGTCTCCCTCGCCGTGATGAGCAACCACTTCCACGTCCTCCTCCGCACCCTCCCGGAGGTCGTCGACCACTGGTCCGACGCCGAGGTCGCCTACCGCTGGCTCCTGGTGCGTCCGCCCGCCACGGTGCGGAAGCGCCTGGGCATCCCCGCGGACGCGCCGCCACAGCCCGAAGAGGTGCTGCGGCTTCTGGCGAACCCATTCGAGGTCGCCCGCCGCCGGGAGCGGCTGTCCTCGCTCTCCTGGTTCATGAAGGAACTCAAGGAGCCGATCGCCCGCCGGGCGAACAAGGAGGACAAGGTCACCGGCGCCTTCTGGGAATCGCGGTTCCGCTGCTACCGCGTGCTCGACGAGGTGGGCATCCAGATCTGT
>JAGQOG010000187.1 GCA_020427695.1 Phycisphaerales bacterium | reverse complement strand
TCGCACGTGCAGAAGGGCTACGAGATGGTGATCGGGAACCTCGACGCGTCGGCGGCGATTGTCGTGCTCGACCACCATCAGAGCTGGGACGGCCATGGCTTCCCCGAGCACGGCCACTTCGGCGCCGAACCGGCGCCGCGGCATGGGCACGACATCCACGTGTTCGCCCGCATCGTGGCCGCGGCCGATGCCTACGACCGGCTTCTCCACCGGGTCGACGGCGGCACGTGGCCGCGTGTGCGAGCCATGAACACGTTGCTCAACTCGCCCCTCAACGGTCGTTTCGATCCGGTCGTGCTCGCCGTGATGCCCGTGGTGGCGCCGCCGTATCCGCCCGGATCGCAGATCACCCTCTCCGACGGGCAGCGCGCGTTCGTGCTGGATTGGGATGCCGAGGCGCCGTGCCGTCCGGTGGTGGTGCCGATGAAGGATCCGAAGGACGGGATGCCGCCGAACGCGGACGGGCACGACGCCCCCGCCGAGTCGATCGACCTGCGCGTGCGTCCGGACCTGTTGATCGTCGAGCAGGACGGCCAAGACGTCGCGGCGGACAACTTCGAGTTCGCCTATCGCAAGGCCCTGCTCGACGCGCGATCGCGCTCGGACGCGTGCGGCGATGTGCAGCCGACATCTCCTCCGGGATCCCTGGAGCGTGCGGCGTGAGGCCGGCGGGGCCGCAGCCCGCGCTGGGCCCATGGTGATTGTGGTATAAGCCAGCCGGTTGAGAGCAGCCGCCGTGCCCGCATCGCAACTCGTCATCCTCTCCCGAAACCCCGGGAAGCCCGGCGAACTTGGGCCGATCGCCACGCGCGCCGAGCTCCTCCGGTCGCTTGCCGTTCGAAACACGGCACCCGAGCGCTCCGGCGACGACCTGCTGTACGGACCTGGCATCGAGATCCAGCTCGCGCCCGGGCAGGACCCGGTGACCCAGATGCTCCTGACGATCACCGATGAGGACATCGCCTGGACGGTGATTCTCCGTTTGGCCCGCGAGCTCCAATGGAAGCTGTTCGACCCCTACACGGGGCGCGAATTGACCCCCTAGCAGCCCCAGACCCGCATGGACGGACGTTCCTGTCCTGCCGCCGCCCGGCGAGCTACGCTTGGCCCATGCCCCAGGAAACGAAGTCCATCACACCGCTCGCCAGCCCCGAGACGTTTGCCCAAGGAACGTCGGTCGACGCGGGCAACCCCGAGATGCTGGCCGAGGCGCTGCACAAGGCGCTCGAGTACCGCGGAGACGTCACCTTGCATCTGCGCACATCCGATGCACCGGTCGAGGGGTACATCTTCGATCTCCAGGGCGAGCGCACGCCTACGGTCCGGCTGCTGCCGAAGGACGCCGACGAGCGACGCACGATCGTGTTCCGGGACATTGCGCGACTGGAGGTCACCGGCAAGGACACCGCCGCCGGCAAGTCCTTCGAGAACTGGGTGAAGCGCTACGTGCAGAAGAAGCTGGCCGGCGAAACGGCCAGCATCGAGTCGGAGCCGCTGTAACTCGAACACCCGCCGACCTTCTCCTCGGGTGCGCGGATCGCGGGTGCCACGGCCTTCCAGGCCGTGCGCTGCGTGCACATCGATGGGTGCCACGGCCATCTTGGCCGTGCGGTGCGTGCACATCGTTGGGTGCCACGGCCATCTTGGCCGTGCGGAGATGCGGTGCACTTTCGACACGGCCAAGATGGCCGTGGCACCCCTCACCGTGGCACCCCTCACCGCGGCACCCTTCAGCGCTAACGCACCACGGCGGCGGCCAGCGCCATGACAATCGCCACGCTGAGCACGAGGCTCATGAGGAGGATGTTCCGGGCTTCGCGGCTTCCCTTCGCGGCCTGCAGGGGTCGACCGTTTCGGGTGCCGAACCCCGCCCAGCGGAGCGGGAGTCGGGCGAGACTCTGCTGCCACGGGTCGAGCTCTGCGCCGCGATACGCCTTGAACCCGTAGAGGTGAACCAGCGCCAGCATCGCGGCGACGAAACCGACGGCGGTCTCGGCGGCGCGAAGTCCGCTCTGGGTCACGAGGAGCACGAGGATCACAGCAAACGCGCCGATCAGGGCGAAGCCGAGATAGCGGACGCGGTCGGGAACGGGCACGCGTGGCGGCGGCGGACCACCTCCGCGCTTTGCATGCTCGGCTCGACGCTGCCGACGGCTCATGGCCGACCGGGATCGCCAGCTTGGACCGGTAGGCGACGACCCATCTGGGCCAGCATGCGGTCCATCGCGGCGATCATCTCCTTCGTGGAGGAGATCGCGTTCTCCATCGCGCTGTGACCGGTGATCCGCTTCATGGGATCTCGGGTTCCGACGGCCGCCATTCGGGCCTCCAGGAGCTCGCGCTCCTGGAGCAGGGCGGTGAGCACCCGGCTTGCATAGCGCCGCGTGCTGGCGGTTTGGGCCAAGCGACCGTTGCCAACGTGGGTCTCGTCGACCCAGATCTCGCCGGCCGGCTCCGTGCTCGGTGTGGACTTGTTGGACAATTGACGCTCCTTGAACGCAGGCGGAATGATCCCAACGAGTGGGCCAACAGGCAAGCGCTTCCGCACGTCCGAAAACTGCCGACCCTGGCGACCGCGAAACACCGATCGTTCTCGAACTCGACCGGTTGAGGCGGTCTCGACCACGCCAGACGCCAACCAATGGCATCGGTCGCGCGACGACCGGAAGCCCAAGATCGACATCTGTTCGTGTTTTGGACGGGTTCGACGGATCGCTCGCGACTCGGCCCAGGCTCGTGGCCGCCCCGCGGCGAATCACGCGGCCAGCGGCTCGGTCATCTCCGGAACCAGCGTCCGGATGAGTCGGGCCAGCTCGGCCGCTCCGCGCGGTCGGCGCTCGGGATCGAGACGCCGAAGGAGAGACGCCACGAACGCGGGCGTTGGGGGTGCCAGCTCCCAGGTGTGAATGCCCGGGTGTTGCGTCGGTCGCATGGCCTCGGCCTGGTAGGCGAGCTCCTCGAACAGCTTCTCGCCCGGCCGCGCCCCGGTGAAGACGATCTCCAGGGTCTCGCCGCCACCGACCCACGAATCGATCGGCGAGGGCTCCGTGTCGCCATGCACGCGGGGAACAAGGCCGTGGGCCTCGATGAACCGCCGGGCCATGTCGAGCACCGGAACCGGCTCGCCCATGTCGAGAACGAACACCTCGCCCGTGCGGCACGACGGGTCGAGCAGCGCCGCGGACTGGATCACGAGCGATGCGGCCTCGGGGATGGTCATGAAGTACCGCGTCATGTCCGGGTGCGTGACCGTCACGGGGCCGCCTTCGGCGATCTGGCGCGTCCAGATCTCCAGCACGCTCCCCGACGAGCCCAGCACGTTGCCGAAGCGCACCATCGAACAGCCGGTGGCCGCCCCGTGGTTGGCGACCTGCACGTACAGCTCGGCGAGCCGCTTCGTCGCCCCCATGATCGAGCTCGGATTGACGGCCTTGTCGGTGCTGATCATCACGAACCGCTCGGCGCCCACCGCGATGGCGGCGTCAACGGCAGAAACGGTGCCGAAGAGGTTGTTGTCCACGGCGGCGGCGGGATGGTCCTCCATCATCGGCACGTGCTTGTGCGCCGCCGCATGGAAGACGACCTCGGGTCGCCAGCGTTCGAAGTGCTCGCGGGTGGCCGAGGCATCGACCACATCGTGGAGCAGGGCCGCGCGCGGCACGTCCGGCGAGAATCGCGCAATCTGCCGATCGATGTTGAAGAGGGCGCCCTCGCTCCGCTCGATGAGCACCACCCGTTGCGGGGCGTACCGGGCAACGATGCGCGCCAGTTCGCCGCCGATCGAACCGCCGGCACCGGTGATGGCCACCGTCCGGCCCTCGATGACGGATCGGATGGCCGCGTCGTCGACCGGGCGGGGCGACCGATCGAGCAGGTGGGCGGGATCGACCGAAAGCTCCGTCCGCGGTCCGATGCCCTCGAGCTGGTCCTGGAGCGTCGGCATGAACCGATCGGCAACGCCGATGCGGCGCAACCGCGTGCGCACCGAGTGAACGAGGTCGCGCATCGATGCCGGCATCGTCACGAGGGCGAGATCAGGTCGGAGTCGAGTGAGCACGGGCTCCAACTCGGCGAGCCCGCCCAACAGGGTGGCGGTGCTCCCAAGCCGCTCGAGCGCCCTCGCCGGATCGGTGTCGGTCGGGATCCAGCCGCGTATGGCGGGCCGATTCGGAAGCAGCGCGAGCTGCCGCTCGAGGCGCAGGCAGTCGACGACGGGACCGACCAGGACGGCGGTGCTGTTCTTGGCTTGGCGGCGCATCGGGTGTCGCCTTCCATCGGCGGTAGTCGCCGTGGAGCATGATCGATCGCGCGCGCGGTCGCGCCGCGCAAATCGTGCCGGTGCCGCCCGCCGGCTACGAGGCGCTGCCGTAACCGTCCGGATGGCTGTCGTGCCAGCGCCAGGCCGACTCGACGATCGCATCCAGCGTGTCGAATCGCGGCTTCCAACCGAGATCGGATCGAATCCTGCCCGCGTCTGCGTAGAGGGTCGGCGGGTCGCCCGGGCGACGCGGCGCCTCCACCGCCTCGATCTTCCGTCCCGTGACGCGTCGGCACGATTCGAGCACTTCGCGAACCGAGTGACCCCGGCCGATGCCCACGTTCCACGCCCGTCCCTCGCCCATGGCGAGCGCGCCCAGCGCGAGGACATGGGCCTCGATCAGGTCCTCGACGTGCACGTAGTCGCGCACGCACGTGCCGTCGGGCGTCGGATAGTCGGTGCCGAGAATCGACATTCGCGGACGCTTTCCCTGCGCGACCTCGAGGCAGATCGGCACCAGGTGCGTCTCCGGCCGATGGTCCTCGCCGATCCGCGCCTCCCGGTCGGCGCCGGCGACATTGAAGTAGCGCAGGGCCACGAAGCCGAACGGCTCGCCGGATCGCTGGGCCGCGTCCACCCGATCGCGCAGCACCTGCTCGACGTACAGCTTCGATCGCCCGTAGGGATTGATGGGCTGCTGCGGACAATCCTCGCGAATCGGAACGCGGTCCGCCGCGGGCTCGCCGTAGGTCGCGCACGTGCTCGAGAAGACCAGGCGACCGACCCCCGCCGCGGTCATGGCCCGAAGCAGCGAGAGCGAGCCGCAGGCGTTCACACTGTGGTAGCGCAGCGGTTGCTCCACCGACTCGCCCACGTACGCGAGCGCGGCGAAGTGCAGGACCGCCTCCACTCCCCGGCTGCGAAGGATCGACTCCAGCCGTTCGGTGTCCGAGAGATCCGCGATCTCGGCCCGAAAGCGCCCGCCGCCGATGCGTGCCAGCGTGTCCAACGCGCCTTGGTGACCGCGGACCAGGGAATCCACCACGGTCACTTCGTGCCCGTCCTCAAGCAGGCGCAGCACCGCGTGCGATCCGATGTATCCCGCGCCGCCGGTCACGAGTAAGCGCATGGCGGGAATGTTAGCGGGTGGCGGCGAGCGCAGTTGAGGCACAGGAACGGTGGGCGATCCGCGCGACGAACCGCCCGTGTGAACGGAGGGTCATGAGGTATCAGATGCTTGGGATGATCCGGACATGCGGTGCGGCGCCGGGCACTGGAGGTCGCGTCTGAACCCATTCCACCCGCGGGGCGACGGTTCACCCGTCGACCCGCCGAACGGCACCGCGCGCGACCGTGGCGCACGCGCCCGTCCGGGCGTGGCTGATACCTGATCCCTGATCCCTGTCCTAGAAAGGCAACGACACCTGCGCATACACGAACAAGGCATCGATGCCGTCATTCGTCCCCGAGGTGTTCGCGTTCGAGCTGTGGCGCCACCGCACCCCGGTCAGCACGCGGATGTCCTTCGCCACCTCGAAGCTCCCGCCCACGCCGACTTGCGGCGTGAACGTGAACTGGTCGCTCCCGATCGGTGTGGCCTCCGAAGCGTACTGGATGCCCGCCCCGCCATCGACGTAGAGCGACCATCGCTCGCGGGCCAGGAAGTGCCAGCGGAACAGAAGGACAGGATTCACCGCCCATGCGTCGGGACCGTCCTGGGACTGGAACAGTCCGTTGAGCTCAAGGTCGAGGCTGAAGTTCTCGATGAAGAACCAGCTTACGCCGCCGCCGCCGAGCGCCTGCCAGATGTTGTTCTCGGCGACGCCACCGCCGCCCTGCAGGAACCACCGGAGCGAGCCCGCCGCGCCGAACGCCGGCTTGCTCGCCTCGGCGGGCGCGGACTCCAACACGGGCGTCGTCTCGACGCTGTACCGGAACGCCGTCGAGCCGGCCTGGATCGTGCCGACGACGGCATCGGGGATCGCGGCCGCGGGAGCCGCCAGGACCGCCGCGAGCGCCGCTCCGACCGGCACGAGGATCGAGAATGGCGTCCGATGCAGGTTGGTCATGACGGAATCTCGATGTCGGACCGGTGCGAGCGGGCGTCGGGACGACGCATCGACCGCGGAACGTACGGTGATGGCGCCGAGCCGTGCGTGGCGTCGATCGCCACGAACCTCGGAAGGCGGTGCCGGCGGCGGACCATACGGCTCCGCCATCGTTCCGGCAAGGGGGCGTCTCCTGTACCCGCCCGCGGCGGCCGATAGAGTACTCCCTTCATGACTCGCACGACGACGATCGTTGGCATCGGAGAAGCCCTGCTGGTCGAGGCGCCGGAGCAGGAGGAGATCGGCGGCATCGCTGCCGACGTGTCGATTGCTGCCGTCATGTTGGGACAGCACGGCGTGGCCATCACGCGCCTTGGACAAGACGAACAGGCGGCACGCGTCGAGCAGTCGCTGCTCGCTGCGGGCGTCGATGTCGCACATGTCCAAAGCGATCCCGATCTGCCCACCGGCCGCAAGGTCGTGCGAATGCTCGCCGGCGCTCGTTCGGAGCGACTCGATGCCCGCTCCGCCTTCGACAACCTCCAGTGGGACTTCGATCTCGAGGACATCGCCGCTCGAGCCGATGGCATCGTCTACGGACTCTTGGCGCGCCGTGACGGCCAGGCGCGATCCACAATGGACCGCTTCCTCCTCGCCGCATCTTCGGCCGTGCGGCTCCTGGATCTGTGCAATCGCGATGCCAATCTGATGCCGGAACGATTGATCGCGGTGCGTGCCATCGAGTCGGCGCAGGGAATCGCGACCGATGCGGCGGCCCTCCGGCTCCTCCTTCCAGGAGATCCTGCCGCGCCGCTCGATCTTGCCCGGCGTGCGATACGCGAGTGGCGCTTGCGCTTCGCCCTTCTCCTCGATGGAGGAACGCTCCAGGGTCTGACCCCTGACGGAATCGCGGCGACCATCGCTCAAGTGCCCGCGGAGCGCGAGGTCGTGGCGAGGATCGCGTGCCTGTATGGTCTGCTGCTGGGTCGAAGCATGGATGCAAGCATCGCCATGGCCGAACGCGTCGCCTCCTCCGTGTCTCGACTCGATGGCGCGAAGGTGTCGTCCGAACTCCTGCGCGGGTGATGGCGATGGCACCGCGGACCCGCGCCGTGCATCGCGATCACAGATCCGTGCGCACAAGCGCCGACCCGAAAGGACGCGATGCAAAAAAGAAAATGCCGCCCGGAAGCTCCGACACGTCCGGGCGGCGAGGCAACGCGGCCCGTTTCTGGGTCGCGAAGAAGGCTGGTTCAGGCCGACATCGACTGACAGTATCGACGGCCGGTGATGCAGGTCAATGCCCGAAGCGCGTTCCGACGCGAATATTCGTAAATCAAAGAACCACAGGTATTTACGATCGATGAACCGCACCCGCACCGAACGCTCGCCGAACGATGCCCCCCCATCCGGCAACGCGATCGCCCCGATCCGGGTCGCGCTGGTGTGTGCCATCCGTCCGGGGGTTGGCGGTCCCGAGATTCTGATCGCTCGCCGACCCGTCGGGAGCCCCCTCGCGGGGCTCTGGGAGTTCCCTGGCGGGAAGGTCGAGCAGGGCGAGTCCGTCGAGGCCGCAGCGCGACGGGAGGCCTTGGAGGAGGTCGGCTTGGAGGTCGCCGAGCTCAAACCCCTGATTCGGGTGCGTCACACCTATCCCCACGCGGAGATCGAACTGCACGCCTTCCTCGGACCGGCGACCATCCGGCGGGGAATCCCTGCCGGTGAAGCGGGGGCTCCCGCATGCCGGTGGGTTCCGGTCGGCGAGCTTCGGGACTACGCCTGGCCCGCGGCGAACGCCCCGATTCTCGATGCCTTGGACACGTGGGAGGCCGCTGCGGGTAGGCACTGGACCCGATCCGCCAGTTGACGGGCGGCACACCCGGGCTCGTCCGGACCTCCCCCGGACTTCTGTGGGCCCACACAGGTCTCGCTTCTCTCCGGCCTCTCGGGCGGGTAGCCTCCCCGAGACGTGCGAGCGAGTCGATTCCCCTCGAGGTCGTGCGCGATCGTCCAACGCCGCTGAGCCTTGGAGGCCGGAACGGCCAAGGGCGACGGTCGAGGCCCCGAGTCGTTTCGTCGCAAGAACCGCTGGGCAAGGAGTCTTGGCCGATGACGCCATCCCAACACGATCCAGTTCCACCCCGGACCCATGGCTCAGACGCGGTCCCCGGAACGCCAGCTGACCGCAGTGCGGTCGGCCCCCGCGGCGTGAGCCGCCGCTCGTTCATCTCGACGCTCGGCGCCTCCGGAGCTGCGGCGGCCTTGGGTGGGCAAGCCGAGGCACGACTCGCCGCGCCGATCGAGGATGGCCCCGTGGTGCTCGGACCGGAACCGGTCGAGGTCGCGCTGACGATCAACGGTCGCGCCGTCAAGACGAAGCTCGATCCCGCCACCACGCTCCTGGATGCCCTTCGGCTGAACCTCCAGATGACCGGCAGCAAGGAGGTCTGCGATCGCGGCTCGTGCGGCGGGTGTTCGGTCCTGGTGGACGGACGGCTGGTGGCGTCGTGCATGATGCTCGCGCTCGACGCGGTCGGCCACGACATCACCACCATCGAAGGACTCGCCCAAGGCGACACCCTCGATCCGATCCAAGAGGCATTCGTGCGGTACGACGCCTTCCAGTGCGGCTTCTGCACCCCGGGCATGATCATGGCGTGCAAGGCGCTCCTGAACGAGACGCCGAAACCCACGATGGAACAGATCCGCAAGGGCCTCAGCGGGAACATCTGCCGCTGCGGCGCCTACACCAACGTGTTCAGTGCCGTCCTGGAGGCGTCGGACCAAGCCGTGCCCGTTGACCAGCCGGTTCCGGCCGACCACACCGACGGAGGTGGAGCATGACCCCGCAAGACGCCCACCCGATCTCGAGCCGCGGAAGCGGCGCCGAGCAGATCCCGACCCGCATGCCCACGGCGAACCGCCCGCAGAACGCCGGCAAGACGGTGAACGGCGACACCTCCCGCCTCGAATCGGTGGCGAAGGTCACCGGTGCCGCGAAGTACGGGCGCGACATGCAGGCGCCGGGCATGGTCTGGGTACGGGGCATTCGTTGCCCGTGGGGCAACGCGCGGCTGATCGGCCACGACGCCGACGCGGCAAAGGCGGTGCCGGGCGTCGTCGATGTGGTCGTCACCGGCGACACGGGCGAGTACAACGGCGACGCCGTCGGCTATCTCCTGGCGGAGAACAAGTTGGCGCTGTCGCGCGGACTTCGCGCCCTCCGCGCCCGCTGGGAGCGACTCCCGTGCCGAACGGGAATCGATGCCCGCGAGGCCGTGCTGTCGGTCTCCGACAAGGCCGAGAACGCCCTGCTCTTCGCCGACCATGTGCTCGAGGCCGAATACTCGACGCCGGTCCAGACGCACTCGGCCCTCGAGACGCACGGCATGATGATCGACCACCAGGGCGACGCCGCCGTCGTGTACGCGTCGACCCAGGGCACCTTCGCCGTAGCCGACGAGATCGCCAGCTTCCTTTCGCTCCCGCGCAACAAGTTCGAGGTGCGCTGCGAGCATGTCGGCGGCGGATTCGGCGCGAAGTTCCAGATCGGCAAGGAGGGCGCCTTCGCGGGGAACGTCGCCAGTTCGCTGAAGCGCCCGGTCTACTCGTTCTGCGACCGCAAGGAGGAGCATCTCGACACGGGCAACCGTCCCTCGGCGCTCGTCAAGGTGCGCGTCGGCTTCAGCAAGGACGGGACGGTGCTCGGCGGACAGATCGGCGTGTGGGGCGGCGTGGGTGTGGCCACCAGGGGAGGCGATGCGGCGATCCCGTCCGGACGATACGAGTTCGGCGTGATCGAGCGGAGCATGACGAACGTCAGCTTCAACGGCGGCGCTCCTCGCGCGATGCGGGCGCCCGGACATCCGCAGGGCGCATTCGCCGAGGAGTTGATGCTCGACGAGATCGCCACCATCGCCGGCGTGGATCCGCTCGAGCTGCGGATTCGACTCGACAAGGACGAGACCAAGGCTCGACAGGCGATGTACCGCCTCGGAGCCGAGATGATCGGCTGGAAGGACCGGCAGCCGACGGGGTCGCAGTCGGGAGTCGTGCGGCGGGGATTCGGCGTCGGTTCGACGAGCTGGCGGGCGCTGCGCGGGCCGTGCGACATCGAGATTGCGGTGCACCGCGACGGCTCGGCGGAGCTGCGGACCGGCACCCAGGACATCGGAACGGGGCAGCGGACCGCGTGCGCCGTGCTGGCAGCGGAGCGCCTGTCGATTCCACTGGAGCTGGTCAGCGTGGCGATTGGAAGCTCGCGCCTGCCGAACGGTCCCGCCTCCGGAGGCTCCGTCACCTCGCCCAGCTCGGCCCCCGCCGTCCTCGCGGCAGCGGCCGACGCCGAGCGCCAGCTCATGGAGATCGTGGCCCAGCAGATCGGCGGGGCCGGGACGGACTACCGCCTGCGGAACGGCAAGATCGTTCGCGGGGAGGAGGCCGTGATGGGCTGGAACGAGTTGTGCCGACGGCTTCCGAGCGAGTCGCTCGTCGGCCGCGGCACGTGGGATGGACGGGGAAGCCCGTACTTCCAGAAGGGCAACAGCAACGGCGTGCAGTTCGTCGAGGTCGAGGTCGACTCCGAAACCGGCGTCGTCCAAGTGAAGCGCGTGATCGCGTTCCAGGCGTGCGGCCGCATCATCTGTCGCAAGACGGCCGAGAGCCAGATCATCGGCGGCGTGATCCAAGGCATCAGCTACGCACTGTTCGAGGACAAGCTGCTCGATCGCCAGACGGGAGCGATGGTCAATCCGAACCTCGAGTGGTACCGCATTCTCGGCGCGAACGACATGCCGACCATCGAACCGGTGCTCTGGATGGACGCCGAACAGACCGGGGTGCGCGGTCTCGGCGAGCCGCCGGTCGTTCCGACCGCCGGCGCCGTGGCCGCGGCGGTGTTCAACGCCGTCGGCACGCCGGTCCGCAGTCTGCCCATCCGTCCCGATCGCGTGCTGGCGGCGGTCGAGGCGGCCGCGGTCGCCGGCGTGGCCAAGGGAGGTGCATCGTGAATCCCTTCGCTCTGCTCCAAGCCGACTCGGTCGCCGAGGCATCCGCGGCGGCGAAGGACGTTCGGCTTTCGGTGCTCAAGGCAGGCGGCATGGACCTGCTCGACCTCATGAAGGAGGGCATCGCCGAGCCCACGCAACTGGTGAACCTGCGCACGGTGCGGGATCCGGCGCTCCGCACCATCGAGGCGGGTCGCATCGGCGCCTTGGCGACGCTCGCGGACATTGCCCGCAGCGATGCGGTCCGCGCCTCGGCCCCCGTGATCGCCAAGTGCGCGGCGAGCGCCGCCACCCCGCAGGTGCGCAACGTGGCCACGGCGGGCGGAAACCTCCTCCAGCGGCCGCGCTGCTGGTACTTCCGCAACGAGCAGTTCAACTGCCTGAAGAAGGGCGGCAGCACCTGCTACGCGGTGGACGGCGAGAACCGCTACCACGCCGTGTTCGGACCAGGCCCCTGCCACATCGTGCATCCGTCGAATCTCGCGGTCGCGCTCCTCGCGTGCGACGGTGTCGTCAGCCTCGCGGGCGGCGAGCGGGCGACGCTGCCGATCGCGAAGCTCTTCCACATGCCGGACCGCGGCATCCGCGACGAGAGCAATCTCGAGCCGGGCGAAGTGATCACCAGCATTGCGTACTCACCGGCGCCCGTCAGCGGCTTCTTCGTGGTGAAGGAGAGGCAGTCTTTCGACTGGCCCCTGACCATGGCTGCCGTCGCGCTCAAGCTCGATGGGCGTCGCATCGCCTCCGCCCGCGTCTGTGCCGGCGCGGTGGCACCGGTGCCCTGGTCGCTGCCGCTCGTCGAGAAGGCCCTCCAAGGCGTCGCGCTCGACGATGAAGCCGCCCTCCGCGCCGCGTGTGCGAAGTCGATCGACGGTGCGGAGCCGATGCGCGACAACGCCTACAAGCTCAAGCTCCTGCCCGTGGCCATCCGGCGCGCCATCGCCGACGCCGCCGGCGCGAAGGAGGGACAATGATCATGGCCGATCCGCAGCCGACCTTCCGCGAGACCTGCCTGCACCTGCGGCACAAGCTCATGTACGTGGACGTTGCGCACATGACGCCGGGGCTGGTGGACGACTCCTCCGGCACGCGCCTGTACTGGTGCCAGCTCACACAGGACTGCCGCGGTCCGGACGGCGGCGCCGTGACGCCGAGCGACTGCTCCGCGGCACGGCCGTGCCATTGCGGGCGGACGCTCCGCCCGGCGCCGCCGGCCGGCGTGGATGCGCCCCGCTGAGCCGTGGCCCTCATGTCGCACACGCCCCTCGCCCTCTTGCGCCAAGCCGTTCGACTCGCCGACGCGGGTGAGCGGGCGGTGCTCTGCATGATCGTGCGGGCCCGCGGCTCGACACCGCAGACCACGGGCTCGCTCATGCTGGTGGACGCCAACGCCAACCTCCACGGCACCGTCGGCGGCGGTTGCGTCGAAGCGGATGTGCGCCGCTCAGCGCACCGGATGCTTGTCGAGGGCCGGTCGGGCGTTCTGCGCTACCGGCTCGACCACGACTACGGGTGGGATGACGGGCTGATCTGTGGCGGCACGGTCGAGGTCGCGGTGGCACCGCTGCCGAACGCGATCGAGCTTGCCCGCGTGATCGCCGACCTCGACGCGCGGCGCCCAACAGCGCTGGCGATCGAGGTCGAGCTCGAGACGGAAGACGAAGGTCGGGCGGCGCCGGCCTCGCAGCGGTTCATCCTCGACCTGCCCCCCCGCGACCGCCTGTACATCGCCGGTGCCGGGCACGTCGGCCAGGCGCTGGCTCGGCTGGCCCTGCCGCTCGACTTCGAGGTCGCCTTGTTCGACGACCGGCCGGACCTGCTCGAACGCTTCGCGCCGCCGGGGGCAGCGGTCGTCGCGGGGGACATCGCCGCCGCCCTGCGGCAGGCACCGGTGGATGCGGCGACCTGGTGCGTGGTGGTGACCCGCGGACACCGTCACGACGAGCAGGCACTGGCCGCGGTGCTTGATCGCGGCGCCCGCTACGTCGGGATGATCGGCAGCCGTCGCAAGGTGAAGCTCATCTTCGACGACCTCCTCGAACGGGGAATCCCCGCCGCCGCCCTCGAACGCGTCCACGCGCCGATCGGCTTGGACATCGGCAGCGTCACTGTCGAGGAGATCGCGCTCTCGATCGCCGCCGAGCTGGTGCAGGTGCGACGGGCGGCGGAGCCGGCGGTGGCGGCCATCGATTCCGCGGGAGGGCTCGCTCGGTGACGGCGAGCGGACCGGCGCATCGACGACCGATCGGGATCCTGCTTGCCGCCGGCCGCGGACGACGAATGGGCGCGGCGAAGCTCCTGCTGCCTTGGCCGCCCGACGATCGGTCGGGGCGCACGGTCGTGAGCTCGGCCTTCGATGCCATCGCGCCGTGGTGCGCCGCGATGGTGGTGGTGACGGACCCGCGGCATGCGGATCTCGCCGCAGCGATGGGCGGCCGTGCCTTTCTCCTTGCTCCGGGGAATCCGGACGCCGACATGCTGGACTCGGTTCGGAAGGGTCTTGGCACGGCCTCGGCACTGCAGCCTGAAGGTCCCTTCCTCATCCAGCCGGCCGATCATCCGGACGTTGCCCTCGGCACTGTTCGTCGGCTCCTCGAGGAGAACGCGATCGCGCCGACGCGAGCAATCATGCCGGCGCATCAGGGAAAGGGCGGCCATCCGGTTCTCGTCCCCGCCAACCTGGTGAAGGCGATCCGGGATTGGGAGGGAAACGGTGGACTGGCGGGATTGTGGCGCGCTCGCCCGGAAGAGGTGCACCGGTTCGAGTGTCGCGACCCCAGTTGCATCAAGGACTTGGACACCCCGGCGGACTATCACGGCAAACCGGAGTGAATGGTCCGTTGCGCAAGCGAAATTGTGCACAAATTGTCGTTGGGGCTTTCCCACTTGGAAGCGAACTGGTACGGTGCCTCTCCCGGAGCGGAAACCCCATGGTTGGGCGACCGCACGCCAGCACGAACATGGTCCCGTCAGCTCGGTGCTCCAGGCGCTGACGAGAGGTGCGAGAAGAAAACGAACGCCCCTCGAACGCTTCCCGGCCTGCGCCGGCAAGCGGGCTGAGTCGCTTCCCATCGCGCCCCTCGCCTCGCCGGTTGACGATCCATTGTTCTCAAGGACGCCGGGACACAACGGTTCGGCAAACGCCAGAAAACGACGTTGGCCGGATGGGAGAGAAGCCGGGGAGATCGGACAGGTCATTCCGGGATGCGCAGGCGGCAAGCCGCCGGCAAGTCCCGGGCTGAACGGGAGAAACGACCTGTCCTCTTTGATCGCACGTTGCCCACCCAGGTCCCGGGAGCCCGGACCTGGTGGTGCAATTGCGGGTCAGGCATCGAGGCATCGAGGCATCGCGGCATCGCGGCATCGAGGCATGGGTACCGCGGATCAGTGCCGCAACTCCCCCGTCATCGCCAGCCGTTCGGTGGCAATGCGCAGAGCGTCCGGGTTGATGTCCATTCCCAGGGCCCGACGCCCGGTCTCGATCGCGGCGGCGAGGGTGGTTCCGCTGCCGCAGAAAGGGTCGATCACCAGGCCGCCGGGCGGACAGCATGCTTCGACAAGGAGCCGCAGGAGCGCCACGGGCTTCTGGGTCGGATACCCGGTGCGCTCCGCCGCCATGTTGTTGATCGACGGGATCGCCAGCACATCGGTCGCCTTCTTCGACTGGCCGCGCAAGCGTGCGCTCGTCGCCGGGACGCGCGGCGGAAGGAAGTAGTGGTTCGCCCCCCGGGCGTAGAAGAGAATGTCGTCGTGCTTGCGGGCGAATCGCCGGGGCGACGATCCCCCAAGGCCGTAGGACCAGACGAGGTGGTTGACGAACCGGTCGGCGCCGAACACGTCGTCGAGCAGCAGGCGCAGGTGGTGGCTCGTGCGCCAGTCGCAGTGAAGCAGGATCGATCCCGAGGCTCGCAGCACACGATGGATCTGCTCCAGCCGTGGGCGCATGAAGGCGAGATAGGCACGGACGTCCGGCCAGCGGTCGGGATAGCGGCTCGCACCCTTCCCGCGTTCGGTGCCGATCCGTTCCGAACCCGTGTTGTACGGCGGGTCCAGATAGACAAGATCCGCGGAGCCGGTGTCGATCGCCGGCAAGAGCTCGAGGCAGTCGCCCAGTTGGACGCGGTGCGCGGACATGCGGCGCAGCATACGACGACCGCGGGTTTCCGCCCGCGCGTACGACAACCGCTCGACCGCGCATTCCGCCCCGCGATACGCTCTGGACATGAACCCTCCCCTGCTGCTGCTGCTCTTGGGTTTGGTGGGCGCTGTGGTCGTTCTGCCGATGCTCTCGGCGTCGCTGGCGGCACGAGGTCGAACGCCCGGGCTGATCCACGTCGGAGTCCTCGGCCCGCCGCTCCTTCTTCTGCTGGCGGCGACCATCGGGTTGGGGGCGGTCGTCGTGTTGCTTCGAACCAGCCCGATGGCCGCTGGGGCCGCCGTCACGCTGGTCGTGCTGATCCTCGTGATCTGGCCGTCGGTCATCGCCTACGGCGGAGCGGTTTCCGGCGATGGACGGCGGGCCCTCCGTTGGCGGCCATGGCCGCTCGTTGGGCTGTTGCTTGGGTGCGTGGCCGTGGCGGCGGCCGGCCTCGCCTGGCGCGACATCGAGATCCGGTCCGAGATCGCCCAGCGGATGGCGGCATCGGCGAAACGGCGCGAGAGCATTCTCGACCCTCCCGCCGCGGACCAGAACGCGGCAGGACTCTACCAGGAGGCGTTCGAGTTGCTTCCGCGGGAGCTCGACGAGGAGATCGACGAGTTCCGGGCCCGCACGGCGCCGGGCGAGCCGCCGCTCACCGCGGAGGAACGTTCGGACATCGCCAGGATCCGTGCGGCCATCGCTCCCGCGCTGGCCCTGGCCGGGCAGGCGGCGGCACGACCGCGCTGCGACTTCGGCCACGATCCGCGGCAGTGGGACGACTTCACGCTCATGCCCGAGCTCAGCCAAATGCGCCGGCTGGCCCGCGCCGTCGCCTTCGCCGCGCGGACCGCGGCTGCCGAAGGCGATGCGGCGGAGGCCGAGGCCCAAGTCCGCACGCTGCACGCGATGGGCGGGCACCTCCGGGAAACACCGACGCTGATCGGAGCGCTGGTGGGGATGGCGATCGATGCGTTGGCCCTTGACACCTTCGTCAGGGCGTCCGCATGTGTGGAGATTCCCCCCGAGGCCATGACGGCTCCGTCCCATTGGACGCTTCGTCAAGCGATGACGCGTGCATTCCTCATGGAGCGTTCGTTCGTCGAGGAGCTCACCTGCCGTTTCGCGCTCGATGGAACGATGCCAGAGAGCGTGACCACCGATCCGTCCCCGCGAATCATCCCGCGGCCCGTGCGCGTCGCCTACCGGGGCACGATTCTCGCCACCGAGCTGCAAACCATGGACGCCGTGTTCGATGCGCTGGCGTCCGAACTCGCCCGCACCGGCGCGACCGGAGTCGCGGCCGCCACACTCAACCCGCGGCCGCCAGGCTTCCTTTCGGCCATGCTGCTTCCGGCACTCGACAAGGCGGTGACCGCGCTCGAGATGAGCGAGGCGCAGGAGGCACTCGTCCCCGTGATCGCCGCGGCACGGCGCTACCGTGGCGCCAAGGGCCGCTGGCCCTCGACCATCGGCGATCTGGTGCCAACCGACCTCGTGACCGGCGCGACCGATCCGTTCGACGAGAGCGGGGGCGCGCTGCGCATCGCCATCGACGGCGACGACCTTGTCGTGTACTCCGTCGGGCCCAACGGCACGGACGAGGGCGGCGACATCGACGATCCCGGCCGAAAGGACCTCGGCGTGCGGCTGCGGCCGTGCGCGGCCGGCGCCGCCGGGACCGCGCCGTAGCCTGCACGGCGTCGAACCCACCCGATCGCACAGCGCCCGCTACCATCCCGCCATGCCTGCGCCGGACACCGAGCCGAACACCCGTCCTTCGTTCCAGCATCGATACGACGGCCTGCCGAAGCTGGACGAAGCGACGCTCTACTGGAGGCGAGAGACGCTCTTTCTCGTGCTCGCGGGGATGTTCCTCGGCACGCTCGCGATGCTCAACATCCTCGGCATCACCCGGTTCCTGAACCTCGCGTGGTTCATCGAGGGTTCCGACCAGTGGCGGTACAAGATCGCGATCGCCGTCGGCGTGCTGCCGTACCCGCTCACCTTCCTGATGACCGACTTCATCTCGGAGCTCTACGGGCGAAAGCGGGCGAGCGTCGTGGTTTGGGTCGGGCTGTTGCTGAACATCTGGGTGGTGTCGATCCTGTGGTTGGGCGGGGTCATGCCGGGATTCGAGCCGGCGGACCAGCAGGGCACGGGCGTGTTCTTCGACGTTCGTCGGCTGGCCTTCGGCGCGGTCAGCGCCTCGATGGTCGCCTACCTGGTGGCGCAATTCGTCGACGTGTACGTGTTCCACTTCTGGAAGCGGGTCACCAACAACCGCCACCTGTGGCTGCGCAACAACGGTTCCACGCTGGTGAGCCAGCTGGTCGACACCGTGGCGGTGATCCTCGTGACGCACTTCTACGCCCATGCCCTGCCCGTGGTGGACGGCGAGCCCATCTGGCCGCAGTTGGCCGCGTTCATCGCAACCGGCTACGCCTTCAAGGCGGCCGCCGCGCTCGTCGACACGATTCCGTTCTACGTCGGGGCGTTCGCGGTGGCACGCTACCTGCGCCTGCCGCCCCCCGATCACGCCCCGCATCCGCCTGCCGCCGCGGCGGTCGAGGCAGGAGTGGGCTGAGCGTGCCGCCGCGCCGCACGGGCTCTCACGGCACCCGCGGATCCCGGCGCTCGACCCGCGGAAGTCGGGAGGGCACTTCCCCCCGTCGGGCCGCGGCACGATCCTCGGGATCGCGAAAGTCCGCGCCGCGCCGCGGGCGAGCGACGCCGCGACGCCGGAAGGCGCCATGGCGCCTCCCGATTCCGGCGCTGCGCCAAGCGCCCATGCTGCTCGAACGCGGCGAAACCGCGGTCGTGGGTACCGTGTTGGCGATGGTCGCAGCCCTCTACCAGTTCGACCGCATCGGGTCGCCGTCGCCCCTCGTGCCGGAGGCGCTCTGGGTGCAGTCGAGCCTGGGTATCCTGCGAGTCGGGGGCGCACTCGTGCTCGCGGCGCTTGGTTTCACGATCGTGGCCCTGATGCTGCGACACCGCCGCTGGATCGTGCCCGGAGCGCTCGTGGCGGCGTGGACGCTCCTGGCGTTTGTGCTTGTCGATCGCCACGGAACAGCACTCGCGGCCGTCGTTCGCGTGGCGTGGAACCAGTAGGAATCGACAGAGAAGGCCGGATGTCGGGTGCCACCGCCATCCTGGCCGTGCGCCGTGCGTGGGTGCCACGGCCTTGGGTGCCACGGCCTTGGGTGCCACGGCCATCTTGGCCGTGCCGATCACACGGTGTGTCGCCACACGGCCTGGAAGGCCGTGGCACCCATGCCGTGGCACGCATGCCGTGGCACCCGATGCGCCACGAATGTCAATCACACGGCCGCCGCACCCCACGCCAACTCGCGCACGGACGCGGTGGTACGGGCCACGACGACCCGATCCGCGCCGACGACGGTCACATGCCCGAGCTTGCGCCCCGCCCGGCGCTCCTTGCCGTACAAGTGAACGGTCACGCCGTCGTGGCGCAGGAGATCCGCCAGGTCGGGCACGTCTCCCACCAGGTTCACCATCGCCGCGGCACCGCGCAGGGCGGTCGAACCGAGCGGCAGTCCCGCCACCGCCCGGAGATGGTTGGCGAACTGGCTGGTGACCGCGCCTTCGATCGTCCAATGCCCGCTGTTGTGAACCCTCGGCGCCATCTCGTTTGCGATCAGCCGGACAGAACCGGCCTCCTCGACGACGAAGAACTCGATCGCCAGCACGCCGACATGCTCGAGCGCATCGGCCACGCTCTGCACGTGCCGTTGCGCCGACCGCTCGAGCGCGGCCGCATCGGTTGCAGGCACTCGCGACACCGCCAGGATGCCCCCGACATGTTCGTTCTCGACCAGCGGCCACCAGCGCATGTCGCCGTCCCGAGCCCGCACCGCAACCATCGACACCTCGCGGGCGAAGGGCACGAACGACTCGAGAATGCACGGCCCGCGCCCCAGCTTGGTCCAGGCCGGCAGGAGCTGGTCGGCGTCGCGCACGACGCACTGCCCCTTGCCGTCGTAGCCCAGGCGCCGCGTCTTGATCACCGACGGCACGCCGACCACCTCGATCGCCCTTGCAAGCGACTGCTCGTCCTCGACGGCGGCGTACGACTGCACGGGAAGCCCGCAGCGCTCGAAGAACGCCTTCTCCTCGACACGGTCCTGCGCGACGAGCAGCGATCGCGACCCGGGGCACAGATCGACATGGAACGGATCGGCCGAGGGGCCCGACTCGACCGCCAGCGACTCGATCCACCGCGCTGCGGCCACGGGGACGTTCTCGAACTCGTAGGTCACGACATCGGCGCCGCGCACCAGGGCCTTCAGCGCCTTGCGGTCGTCGTAGGCGCCGACCACCACCTCCCCCACCGCTGCGGCCGGACAGTCGGCCGCCGGCTCCAGGAATCGGAACCGCATGCCCATCGGGATGCCCGCCAGGCCCAGCATCCGTCCGAGCTGACCGCCACCCATGACAGCCACGATCACCGGGGCTGCTCCTTCGCCACCCGCGGATCGGGTTGGGCCAGGACACGATCGGTCTGCTCGCGGCGGAACGCGGCCAGGCGCTCGTGCAACGACCGGTCGCTGCGGGCGAGGATCGCCGCGGCGAGGAGACCGGCGTTCGTCGCCCCGGCTTGACCGATCGCCAGCGTTCCCACGGGAACGCCAGCAGGCATCTGGACGATGGCGAGCAGCGAGTCGAGGCCGTTGAGCGCCTTGGACTGGACCGGCACGCCGAGGACCGGCAGCGTGGTCTTGCTGGCGGCCATCCCGGGAAGATGGGCCGCGCCGCCGGCGCCGGCGACGATCACCTGGAGTCCGCGCTCCTCGGCGCCGCCGACGTACTCGAAGAGGAGGT
>JAGQOG010000186.1 GCA_020427695.1 Phycisphaerales bacterium | reverse complement strand
TGGGCGGCGCCGTCCATGAACCAGATCGCTGCCTGGCCGGTCGACGCACGATGCCAGATGACGTCCGCCTTCCCGTCGCCGTTCGCGTCGGTGGCACCGACGATCTTCCACGCCGTGTTGATCAGGCTCGGGTGGGCGGCACTCGTGGTGATGGCGAAGTTCTCGAGCAGCCAGAACGCGACGGCGCCGGTCGAGGTGTTCCGCCAGACGATGTCGGCATCGCCGTCGGCATCGAGATCGCCGAGCGTCTGCACGGCCCAGGCGCTGCCGACGCCGGTGAGGATCGATCCTTCCGAGTTGATGGCGGTGTTGACGATCTTCCAGTAGCGGATCTCGCTGGTGGCGAGCTTGCGCAGGACCACGTCGGCGGTGCCGTCGCGATCGAGATCGGCCACGCCCTGGAGCAGGTACTGCGATCCCAGGATGCCGGTGGCCACCACCGCTGTGCTGTCGATCGTGCTGCCGTTCATCAGCCACGCCGCCACCGCGCCGCTGGTCTTGTTCCACCAGAGGATGTCGGCCTTTCCGTTGCCGTCGAGATCGCCCACGCCCACCACATCCCAAGGCGAGGAGATGCTGCTGAGGACAACGGCCGACTCGATGGCCGCGTTGTTCATGATCCAGACCGCGACCTGCTGCGTGCCGGCGTTCCGCCAGATCACGTCGCCGTCGAAGTCGCCGTCGAGATCGCCCACGCCCACGACCTTCCAACCGGAGCTCATGCCGGTCAGAACGTTCGGGCTCGACACGACACCGTTGCCGTCGAGCAGCCAGGCGTCGAGTCCCGTGGGCGTGCGCACCAGCAGGTCACCCAGGCCGTCGGCATTCAGATCCGAGAGCGGACGAAGGGCCGGGACCGGATTCGCGTACTGGACGTCGTCGATCTCGATCGTCGGGCCGGCAACGTTCAGGAGGACGGTGGAGATCCCCTCGGCGAGCTCGATGGCGAAGAACCGATCCTCGGCCGTGCCGCCGTCGTCGAGACCGTCGCCGACGGAGTAGTTGAAGATGCCCGCGGAGAATCCGTTCGCATCGAGCACCGTGATCGTCAGGTTTGCTCCCGCGAGTGTTCCGGAGTCCGTGAAGACGAACCCCGCCTTGGTCGGATACCCGCCGAGCGCCATCCCGTCGAAGATGAGGGAGATCGAGCCCGTGTTCCCCGAGAGCGAGGAGCCGCCGGGCTCAACCGAGTCGGTGGTCGGGGACGGACCGAGAACGACGGAGTCGCCCGGGGGACCGAGAAGGCCCTCCGTGTTCATGAGCCCATCCTCGAAGTCCTCGAGGAAGTAGTCGACGCCGGGGCGCAGATAGGACGCGCTGAAGAGTGTCGAGTCGGCGATCGAGGTGTAGGGACTGGTCTGGGTGACCGTGGCCAAGGCGCTCATTGCCGAGGACGAAAGGGCCATGGCGGCTGCCGACGCCACAATCCCAGCGAATCCGGTGGTGCAAGAGGCGATCTTCATGTCTTCACTCCTTCCTTCTCGTGGTTCGTGCCGTGCCACCCGGAGGCCGAACGGCACCAGTCATCGGCGAGTCGCCGCGACCTGACTTGGGGTACGTCGGGCAAGTCCCTGCGGGACAATACGATACGCCCGCAGTCAAGGACGCGGACAACCATTGGAATCGGCCGTTCTCAAGACGCAGGCCAAGCGGCACCCGTGAAAGTTGGTGCAGATTGACAGTCGAGAATCACGATTCTCGGGCCTGTTCGGGCGTCCGGGCATGCCCGAGCGACTTTTCGGACGGTCGCGGGATGGTAGCCCTGCACTGCGAACGGGGCGGTCACGCCCTCTGCCTCGGCCCGGGTGCGAGCGCCGCGCGGCGGTCACCGGCTCGCGCGTTTCTCGTCGCTCAGCGCCGATGCCCGAGTCCTGAGGAGCGGAGCGCGTGCGTGGTTGGTACCGGCATCACCCCCAGGCGGCCAGGATCATCCCGAGGTCGGCGCCGTCGACGATCCCGTTGCCGTCGAGATCGAACGTCGGGTTGCCGGTCCCCCATGCAGCCAGGAGGAGCCCCAGGTCGGCACCGTCCACGCTGCCGTCGCAGTTGAAGTCCTCGGCGCCGCAGGTCGGTTCCAGCTGCCGCTCGAAGCAGCCCATGTCGACCAGCGGTGCGTCGCCCAGGCCGACATCGGGGGCGTCCGGATCGTCCACGAATCGCGGTTCGCCGTCGAGGTCGATCTCGACGCCGTCGGGAACCCACGCGTCGTAGCCGGCATCGATGCACGGCGAACCGGGGGCAAGGTGCGCGTCTGACGCGCCGGAGAAAAGCGGATTCGCGGCCGTGCAGCCGGGGAGGTTCTCGGGGTCGATCGGGTCCTCGCCCGGCGCAGGAGGATCGAAGATGTCCTGGATGCACGAGTAGGAGGCGCTGAAGCTCCCGCCGACCTGGACCTTGTAGCCGCCGTTCAGCTCCGGGTTGGTGCCGGTGTTCGCCCAGACCACGCAGTTCTGGATCCAGCAGGTGCCGGTGTTCGACTGGTGAATCGCGTACTGCTTCCCGTCGTTCGAAGAGACCGTGCAGTTGACAAGCATCGAAATGGCCGGAGCCTGGCCGAACAGGGAGACCGCGGCGCCGTCGCCGCCCAGCTCGGAGTAGGGATCGTTCGGCTGGGGAATGGACTTGTTGTCGAGGAAGAGGCAGTTGACGAGCTTCGTCGGGCCAAATGACGCGACGCCGCCGCCCGTGATCGCGGTGTTCCCCACGAATCGACAGTCGCGCACGGTCATCGACTTGTTGAAGTTGAACAAGCCTCCGCCATACGCAACGACGGAGCCGGAGGAGTAGAACGACTTGGCCACGTTGGCATGGAACGCGCACCGGGAGACGGTCGTAGCCGACGTGCTCCAACAGGCGAGGCCTCCGCCTTCCGCATCGGGTGACGCCGCGACGACGATGTTGTATTCGAAGAGACAGTCCTCCACGGCGGGATCGCTTGCCCCGCCGATGTAGATCCCGCCTCCGCTGCTCAGGTGGCAGTAGTTCTCGAGGAAGCGGCAGCCTTGCACGGTGGCATTCGAGTTCCAGAGGTAGATCCCGGCTCCCGCAGCGAACGCCGCCTCGCAGTGCGTGAACGTGCAGTTGCGCACCGTCGGGCTGCCGTCCACGCAGTAGATCCCGCCACCGAACATGAGCGGACTCCCGGCGGGCGTGCCCGCCGGCCCGGTGTGGCCGTCGGCGATCGTGAAGCCGTCCACCACCGCGGTCTCGTCGGTGCCGGACGCCACGATCACGTGACCGCTGTTCGAGCTGTTGATGTTCCAGTTCTGGTACCAGTACGGACCGCTCCCCACCACGTCGTCCTGGCCGATGTCGCCGGACAGGACCGTCGGGTGTGCGTTCCAGTCGCGCTGGTCGAGCGCCGTCTCCGTCCCGGCGAATCCGCCGTAGAGGGCGACACCGTCGATCAGCTCGAAGCTCGCGGTCGCGTCGGTCGTGCTGGGGACGTACGTACCCTCGGCCACCCAGATCGCCGTCACGCCCGAGCCGGGGCCCGCGGCCGCGAGCGCCGCTTGGAGGTCCTGCATGGCCGTCCTCCACGTGAGCCCGTTGCCACCCTCGTCGGCGGCCGCGTTCACATGGAGAACCGTCGCTGAGGCGGACGCGGCAACGAGGCCCAGCGTCGAAAGGACAATCGGGAGGTTCCGTCGATGCGGCATGGTGTTCACTCGGGAGACGAGGAATCGGTTCGAGGCTTGGGGCCGGGCGCATCCGCACGCCCCAGTTCGTCAGCTGCCCGTTGAAGAAGTGCTCCGACGGCGAGGGCCGCTCGTAGCCAGGATGACCTCTTCGACGGGCTGCTACCCCCACATCGACAGCAGCAGGCCCAGGTCGGCGCCATCGACCGTGCCGTCGCCGTTGAGGTCGGCGGTCGGACTGCTCGAACCCCAAGCCCCGAGGAGGGAACCGAGATCCGCGCCGTCGATGGTTCCGTTGCAGTCGAGATCGCCCGGAGCGCACGGTGGCGGGAAGATCGTCGTGTTCAGCAGTACCTGCAACTGGCCGGTGTCGCCGAGATTGGCCATGGCGTAGACGAGGTCCGGCCGCCCGTCCTCGTTCATGTCGCCGGCGGCGATGCCGGTCGGCTGCCACGTTGCGGCGGTCATCGTCAGGGTTTCCGGGCCCGACGGGCCGGAGACGATCACGAACACCTTGTCGCCGTCCAACGTGGTGCAGGCGATGTCGTCGCTTCCGTCTCCGTTGAGGTCGGCCGCCACCGTGTCCTCGGGCCACGAAGGCGTGCTCCAACTGCCGAGAGACGCGAAGCCGAACGTCCCGTTGCCGTGGAACGCCTGCACGAAGTCTCCGTACTGGGCGCTGCCAGCGACATCGTCGTTGCCATCGCCGTCGAAGTCGCCAACGCACGCATCGGACAGGAGGCTGCTTCCCATCGCTCCGGACATGGACTGGAACGACCCGTCCGGGAGTCCCTTGAAGACCTTGAAGCCGTTGTAGTTGGGCACCACCAGATCGGCATGCCCGTCGTGGTCGAAGTCGGCGAGGTCGAGACCCGTGGCCTTCATCCCGCCTTGGTTCGGCACGTGGTTTGGCGGCCCGAATTGGCCGCCGCCCAGTCCGAGGAGAATGCTCAGCCCGTACGTCACGTTGTTGCTGACCGCCAGGTCCATCACACCGTCGCCGTTGAAGTCGGCGGCGGCGACGCCGATCGGAAACGCCCCCGCGGTGAAGGGCCCCAGCATCTGGAAGCTCGGCGTTTGCGCACCGGCGCTGGTGGTGTTCAGGTAGACGGCAACCGCGGTCGAACCGCTGCCGCCGTTGGTGGCCACGATCTCGGGCCTGCCGTCGCCGGTGAGATCCACCACGCATACGCCCCACGGATGGCCCAGGCCGGTCAGTGCCGCGTCGTCGGTGAAGCCGCCGCTTCCGTCGCCTGTCCAAACGGTGATGGCGCCCACGTCCGAGTCGGTGCCCTTGCAGGTGATGACGGCGTCGAGATGTCCGTCCCCGTTCAGGTCGCCCAAGGCGACGCGCTCGGGCGACGGTTCCGCCAGCTCGACCACTGCTCCCGGCTGGAAGCTCACCGCGGCACTGGCGGTCGTTGAGGCGACCAGCGCCGCGGTGCCGAGAAGGAGCGACGTCTTCGTGGCCTGCGAGCGGTACGTCGAAGCGGATGGCATTGTCATGGGGCGTTGATCCGGTGGAAACGGTCCGGTCGCCCGACCGGGGGCTGGACCGCTCCTGCGGAACAGGTGCCGACGAGTGGTCGCTTGATACCCCGGAACCAAGGAAGTGCCGGCACGGCGGCGGCGACGATGGTCAGCGGGTCCAGGCGGCGAGCAGGATTCCGAGGTCGCTGCCGTTGGTGGTGCCGTCGCCGTTGAGATCGGCGGCCGCAGTTCCCCAAGCTCCGATCAGCAGTCCCAGGTCGGCGCCGTTCACGGCACCATCGCCGTCGAGATCGGCCGAGGCCGTCAACGCGTCGACGGCCGCGGCGAGATCCAACCGACCGGCTCCGAGCTTCCCCGCCAAGCCGGGATTGAGCGCATCGATGGGCACGGCGCTCGACTTCAGCTTGGCCCTGATCTGCGCACCGGTGAACAGCGGTTCGTGGGCGCGAACAAGCGCGGCGCCGCCACTCACCATCGCCGCGGCCATGCTGGTCCCGTCGGTGAATGCATAGGCATCGGCGGGCATGGTGCTGGCGATGGCAACGCCCGGCGCGGAGAGGTCCACGAATCCGCCGGCGTTGCTGAAGTCGGCCTTGATGTCCTTGGCGTTGGTGGCGGCGACGGCCAGGATGCCCGACATGTCCGCCGGGAAGGGCGCTTCCCCGATCACGCTGCTGTTGCCGGCCGCGGTCACGACGACGACTCCCGCGGACTGGGCCTGCTCGATCATGCTGCTCAAGAGGTCGTTGGCGTCGGTGCTCGAGAAGCTCAGGTTGATCACGTCCGCACCGGCGGCCAGGGCCGCGCCGACCGCCTGGGCCACCGCGAATGCACTGCCGTTGCCCTCCGTGTCGATCGCTCGTAGCGGAAGAATGGTCGCCTGCGGTGCGATCGTGTGAATCAGTCCGGCCACGAACGTGCCGTGCCCGACCATCTCGTCGGTCACACCGTCGTTGTCGTTGTCGATCCCGTCGCCAAGGTCGCCCGCGCCCAGTTCGTCGCCCACGAAGTCCAGTCCGGCCAGGATCGTGGCCCCGGCAAAGACCGGGTGGCTGGCGTCGAGGCCGGTGTCGATGATCGCCACCAGGGCGCCTTCGCCGAGGGAGACGGCGTGGGCCTCGCTCAGTCCGAGCAACGGCCATGCGTACTGCGACGAGTAGTCGGACTCCAGCGCGAAGAAGAAGCTCTGGCTCTGGCTCTCGCTCGTCTGGCCGATCTCGTTGAAGTCCGCTTCTTCCACTCCGGGCACAGCCATCAGCGCGGCGATCAGGTCGAGCTCGCAGACCGGCGGCGGGGCCGCGAGCACGAAGTACCCGAGCTCCGGCGCCGCCTCGAGGACGGTCACGGTCGGGAAGTCGGGCTGGATGGCGGCAAGTACATCCGCGATCGCGGTGCTCCCCTCCAGCTCGATCAGCACCTGGTCGGGCAGCGCCTCGCCGGGGAGACATGGATCGGACGACGGCTTCCCGGCGTGCGCGGCAACGGCAGCGGCGATCGCCAACGCGGCCGCGCCTCGCCGTGTCCAAGACAGCGCGTTCAGATCAATCAACCGGAGTTCCAGTAGGGGGGTCATCGTCATCCTCCTGCATCCCCCGCAAGCGAGAACGCCGCCCACTCGACGATCCGTGGCCGGCGCTGCCGCAAGGAGAGCATAGCCGACCGCAGGGCCGATGCGGGTCGAATATCGCCGAAACCACGCGGGCTATCGGACCGGTCCAGAGCGAGTCGGGAGTGGAAGTCGCGCATCAGCTCGACGGCGGCGACATCGTGCACGGGCCAACCGCTCATCACGACCGCGCGGGCCCCGGCGGCGAAGAATCCGCGCAACAGTCCTGCGACCTCCTGCCCGCCCTCGACCGCGACCCGCCCCGTGTCGCAGGCACTCAGCACCACCGTCGGACTGGAGAGTCGCAGCGCATGGAGATCGGCCACGGTCAGCCAGCCGTCGGCGAGCCGCAGCCCGGAGCGCATCGGGTTGTCCGCGAGAAACCGACCATGGCAGGCCAGGTGAACCACGCCCGCATCGGGAGCCTCTGCGCGGAAGCGATCGATCGTCGCTTCGTCCTGCAGAAGAACGGTCGCGTTCGGATCGATGGCCGCGATCTCTCGCGCCTCCGCGGCGATCGCAGGTGCGCGATCGTCCGCCACGCCAACCACGAGCGTTCGACCGGCTCCAGTTCGTCTCCGGGCTCGGATGGCGGCGACGATGCTGACGCTGGGGGCGGTGGCGGTCACCGCGCGGACGGCCAGGGGATCGCCCCCGCACGGCAGGGCATGGAATGCCACGGCGTGCAGCGGCCCCGCGGGCACCACTTGGATCGCCTCCGCCTCCGCCAGGACCGGCCAAAGCGGTCCGAGCACCTGGTCGCAGAGCCGCTGCGCCGACCGCTCGAGATCGGACTCCATGGCCTTCGCGCGGGCGGCCGACTCGGCGGTCGGGGAGAGACAGCGGTGCAGGCAGAAGCGCCAACGCTCCACCTGTTCCGCGATCTCATGCACGTCGCCGAGATCGGCGCCCCGCAATCGTCCCTTCAGGCAGGCGATGCCGAGGAGTCGTCCTTCGGCAACGATGTAGGTCGCCAGCGCCGTCGAGCCCATCGACTCCACGATCTCATCGACGGTGAGCGGCCGTCCGAGGAGTGCGCCAAGCTGTTGCGTCGCTCCCAGCCGGGACTCGACCACGCGGATGCGCTGTTCGAGTTGAAGCACGTCGCGGCGCCAGGAGTCCTCCAACAGCGCGCCCGGCTGAACCTCCAGCCGGCCGTACATTCCTGTCAGTTGACGACGCACCGACTCCGCCTCGCGCAACAGCCGGGCCGCGGAGGCGTCGTCGGCGTTGGCCGCGGCGATCGTCGTCAGGTCCACCGAACCGGAGACCAGGTCGAGCAGGGTTCGCCCCCGGATGCGCTCCGAGAGCTCCAGCGCCTCGCGCAAGCTGCGTTCGTCGCCCCGGCGGACCAGGGCGGCCACGAGCGACTCGGCGGCGGTTCCGTGTCGGGCCGCGAACGCGCAGCGGTAGCGATCGGCCTGGAGCGTGGTGCGAACGGATTCGAATCGATCGGCGGCCAGTCGCAAGGCGGCGAGGCCTTCGTCCTCACGGCCGCGGGCGCGGATGCACTCGGCACGCAGACGCGCCAACTCGGCCTCCAGTGGTCGGAGGAGGCACGCGGACACGGAAGGTGTCGCCCGCTCGATCTCCTCTTCCGCCTCGTCCGTGCGCCCGGTGGCGAGGAGGATGGCCGTCCGCCCGACCCGCGCCGCCGCCTGGTCCGCCGGTCGATCATCGAGCAGGGCGACGGCATCCGAGTAGTGCCGTTCGGACCCCTCCAGATCTCCGCACTGCGCGGCGTGCTCGGCCCGGACCATCGCGAGCGGGCCCCGCAGCATCGGTGCCACGCCGCTCTCGGGCGGCAGCTCGGCCAGGGACCGGCCCGCCTCAACGGCCTGGTTCGACCGGAGGAGCGCCCGCACGAGTCCCAGTCGGGCCCGCACCGATTCGGCGACCAGCCCGCTCGCGTCGAGTTGGCGGATCGCCTCGCGGTATTCGGCCAGGGCCTCGCCCAGCAGCCCGGTCTGCGCGAATGCCTCGGCCTGCTCCGCTTGGAGTCGCGCCGCGTCGCCCGGCGCGCCCGCCTCGGCGTAGCGCCGCCGCACCGTCTCGTAGTGCCGGAGCGCATCGCCGAGGCGGCCTTGGCGCGACAGCAGGTCGGCGAGGTTTCCTTCCACAATCGCGGCCGACTGCGCGGCGCCCGCGTGGACCAGCGCGTCGAGCGACTCGCGGAAGCACGCCTCCGCCTCGCCGAACCGGTTGAGGTCCATGAGCGTCTCCGCGAGGTTGCTGCGGAGTTGAGCGCGTCCGATCGGCTCGTCGGGCCAGTCCGCGAGCGCGATCCGGAAGTGCTCGATCGACGACTCGGACCGCCGACGCATCCGGTCCACCACACCCAGATTCGCCTCGACGCGAGCGGCGAGCATCGGTTGTCCCGCCGCCCGCAGCGCTGCCAGCGCTTCCTCCCCGATGGTCGCGGCATCGTCGAGACGACCTTGTCGGGTGAGCGTGTGCATGCGGGTGCTCGCCACCCGCGCCTCCAACACGGCATCGTCCGCCGACCTGGCGCGTTCCGCCGCCTCGTCGAGCATGCGGTTCGCCTCGTCGAACGCGTTCGCGTACGCGAGCGCCGTGGCCAGAACGAGCCGCGCCACGGCAGCCGAGCCGGGTGCCGCAAGCCGGTCGCTGACGGCGACCAGGCACCGGGCTGCGGCCGTGGCGGCGTTCAGGTCGCTGGCAATCAGCTTCTGGATCCCCTCGGCCGCCGGCGCAACGCATGCCCGAAGAACCTCGGGTTCGAAGCGCGCGTGGACAGCCCGCGGATCCTCGCCGCGGACGATCGCCTCCAGAACCGCCGCTCCGTCTTGGTCGCTCATCCGTCCACCGGTTCAGGTCCTCTATCCACGCAGGCGTATCGACGGAATGGCCAAGGCGAGGTGGGCGTCGGAGAGTTCGACGAGCAGATCGACCTCCTCCGCGTCCAATTCGAGCAGGAATCCGCCGTCGGGGTCGACGGGCACCGAGTCGATCCGATCGGTCCCGCCCGGATGAAGGGCGTGCACTTGCACCGGCGCGACGTTCTCGTCGGTCAGGCTCACCTGCCCGCGCAGGCGTCGTCCGACCACGGTTCCGGGCACCGCCTCGAGCTGCAGGTCGACCCAGGCATCGAGCGGCGGCGTGCTCGCCGAGTCGCCTTTGGCCGCGTCGGCCTCGCCGGTGCGGTAGCTGAGCAGGGGGGCGGACGCCGTGCGCAAGCCGGCCAGCGCCACCGTCGGCGGGGTCGGGACGAGCTGGGCGACTACGCGCTCGACCGCCTGGAGCCACCGGCGCAGGAGCGACTCGCGGGAGGGAAGCAGGTCGACGACCCGCTGCCGCAGTTCGCGCGGCGGAGCCGCGAGGGCGGGTTCCGCGAGAGTGGCCACGACCTGCTCCAGTTGTCGCAGCAGGCGTCCCGCTTCGGGATCCTGCTCCAGCCGGCGAACCGACTCGGCGGGAAGCTCGCCGAAGCACGCGGCGACGCACGCGTCGAACTGCGACCGCTCGGGATCGGCCGCTCCGGAGTCGAGCGGATCGGGCGTGTTGGAGTTGTGGTCGGCCATGGTGCCGTCGCCTCCTCGAATCGAGTGCCTTGGTGCCCAAATGTGCGTTGGGCCGGTCCATTGATACGCGCAAATGGGATCCGTCATCGAGCCGTGTCGCCCAACTGCTACGGCTGGACGCCCCGCGACCGCAGCAGCCCGAGGAGCCGGGCCAAGCACCGGGCACGGGTGGGTCCGATACTCCCGACGGGCATCTCGAGTTCTTGGGCGATCGCGGTGTACGGGGTCTTGTCCGCCCGAACCAGGGCCAGGAGAAGGTCGCGGCACCGTCCTCCCAGCTCCTCCAGGGCGTCGTGCACCTGGTGGGTGAGCTCGAGCCGCTCGAGCGCCGCATCGTCCACCGCGCCGAGCGACTGGGGAAGCGGATGCTGCTGTTGGCGCTGACGCGCCGCCAGGCGAAGCG
>JAGQOG010000185.1 GCA_020427695.1 Phycisphaerales bacterium | reverse complement strand
GATCCGGACATCCTCGATGCCTTGATGCCTCGATGCCTCGATGCCTCGGTCCTCTGATGCCTCGATGCCTCTCTGTCTCCCCCCCTACGCCGACTTCGCCCGGACGGTCTCGGTGGCCGCCGCGGGGTGGAAGACGAGCTCCTGCACGCCGCCCGGGAGCGTCAGCTCGGCGACGGGCGTGCCGTCGGGGATGAGACGTCCGTCTCGGCGCCGCACCACGACTTGCGGGTGGGACTTCTCGTGCGCCGCCAGCGACTTCTCGAGCGCGGTGCGCGTCGCCTCGTCGAGCGACGACCAGGCGCGGCGGCCTCGGCACTTCGGAAACCCCGAGCAGCCGAGCCAGGGTCCGCGCTTGCCGGAACGGAGGTTGAGCGGAAGACCGCACTTGTCGCACGCAAGGTCGGTCACGAAGGGGGGCGGAGCGGGGAGCTTGATGCGTCCCTTCTTGTCCACGTTGATGACGAACTTGACGTCGGGGTAGTTCACGCTCGCCAGGTACGGTCCGAACCGCCCGGTGCGCAGGATCATGTCGGAGCCGTCCTCGGGACAGACCACGTCCACGCGCTCCGGGAGAAGCGGCCGGCCCCGCCGATCGATCGGCGCCGCGTAGGTGCACTCGGGATAGCCGCTGCAGGAGAGGAAGCGGCCGTTCTTGCCGAAGCGGTAGATCGTTCGGCGCCCGCACTCGGGACACTGGTAAGGAGCAGGCTCGAGCTCCGCCTTCGCGTGCGTCATGTTCTCCAGCGCGTGGCTGAGCGCCTCGGAGAAGCGGCCGTAGAAGCGCGTCAGCATCTCGACCCAGTCGTCGTGCGCCTCCTCGATCCGGTCGAGCTGCGCCTCCATCTCGCGGGTGTATCCCACGTCCATCAGGTTCGGGAAGCCCTCGATCAGCTTCTCCGTCACCTTTCGTCCGAGATCGGTGGCGTAGAAGCGCCGATCGAGCTGCTCCACGTAGTCGCGGTCCTGGATCACCTTGATGATCGCGGCGTAGGTCGAGGGGCGGCCAATGCCCTCCTCTTCGAGCTTCTTGACCAGGGACGCTTCCGTGTAGCGCGGCGGCGGATTGGTGAAGCGCTGCTGCGGATCGATGGAGAACGGCGCCAGCTCGCGATCCTTCTCGAGTGCCGGCAGCGTCGCCTCGTCGGACGACGTCGGCACGCCCGTCGCGCGGTAGAACCCGTCGAAGGCCAGCACGCGCCCGGTCGCGCGGAGGACCGCGCCGGTGTCGCGATCGCTGCGCCGCATGAGGACCGCGGTCGAGTCCCACTGGGCCGGCACCATCTGGCAGGCGACGAAGCGGTTCCAGATGAGCCGGTACAGGCGGAACTGCTCCTCGTTGAGCGACGACCGCAGCGACTCGGGGTCGCGGGCGACATCGGTCGGCCGGATCGCCTCGTGCGCCTCCTGTGCCTGCTTGTTCGTGCTTCCGAAGAAGTTGGGCTTCTCCGGCAGGTACCGTTCGCCGAAGGTGGAGCCGATGTACTGCCGCGCCTCGCGCAGGGCCTCGCCGGAGAGGTGCGTCGAATCGGTGCGCATGTAGGTGATCAGGCCCACCTGGCCCACGCCGGCGACGTTCACGCCTTCGTACAGCCCCTGGGCCACCCGCATGGTGCGGTCGGCGCCGAATCCGAGGAAGGTCGATGCCGCCACCTGGAGGCTCGAGGTGATGAAGGGCGCCGCGGCGCGGGTGCTCGTGCGCTTCGTTTCGATCGACACGACCCGGTAGCGCGCCGCGGGGTCCACCGCGCCGCTCACGCTCACGAGTCGCTGTTGCAGCCCCTTGCCCTCGGGATTGTCGCGCACCTCGAGCGCAGGAGAGAGGAGTCCCACGGCTGCCGCCACCTGCTGCACACGGTTGTCGAGGTTCCGCTCCTCGTCCGGCTTGCAGCGCAACTCGAATCGGCTGCCGTCGATCTCGTAGAGTTCGGCCTCGATCCCGCCCCGTTCCGCAAGCCAGGCGAGTTGCGCCTTCTGCGTCGGTGCATTGCCGCGATCGTCGCGTTCCGCCTGGAACCGGTCCCAGGCGTCGACGAGGGCGGCAGCCTGGGACGGCTCCGGAGTGAGTCGGGCCACCACCCGCCACTGCTCCTCGGGCAGGAACTGCTCGATCTCGGTCTCGCGTTCGACGACCAGGCGGACCGCGACGGATTGGACGCGGCCGGCGCTCAGTCCCCGGGCCACCTTCTTCCAGAGGAGCGGCGAGACCTGGTAGCCGACGATCCGGTCGAGGATGCGCCGCGCCTGCTGGGCGTTCACCTTGTAGATGTCGATTGGATGGGGGTTCTGGAACGCCCGCTCGATCTCGGCCCGCGTGATGGCGTTGAAGATCACCCGCTTGGCCTTCTCCGGCGGCACCCCCAGCTCCTCGGCCAAGTGCCAGGCGATGGCCTCGCCCTCGCGGTCGAGATCGGTCGCGAACCAGATCTCCTTCGCTTGGCTCGCCGCCTTCCGGAGCTCGGAAACGGTCTTCTTCTTGCCCGGGAGCACCTCGTAGGTCGGGGTGAAATCGTGCTCCAGATCGACGCCCGGCACCGGCTGCTTGCTTCCCTTCGGTGCCTTGGCGGGCAGGTCGCGGACATGCCCAACGCTCGCCTTCACCTCGAAGTCGCCGCCGAGGAACTTGTTGATGGTCTTGGCCTTCGCCGGGCTCTCGACGATCACGAGCTGCTTGCCGCCCTCGGTTCCGCGGCCCTTCCCGTCTTTCCGCCCGGCGGCGGGAGGGTTGCGCTTCTTTGTCGCCATGGGTCGATCTCGAAACGGTCGAAGCCGCCAGTTGTTTCGGCGGGAGGCGGGGGGTTTAGTCGCTCAGACGCTACGGGTCAAGTATCGGCCAGTGGGGGACGAATCCCGTCGGGAAGGGTAGAACGACCACAGAAGGGCGTTTCCGCCTCGCGCGGCTCAGCGGCGTCGGCCGGGCGGAGTATCGTCGCAAGTGTTTTTTCCACAAGCACTTCCGTATCCTCATGGCCCGCCGCCAAGAAGGTCGCTCCCGGCAGGAGGCGGAATCGACGAAGCCAGGTCCGCTGCTGCTTGGCGTACCTGCGCGAGCGGATCTTGATCTGCTCGACGGCCTCCACCAAGGACCAACGACCCTCCAAGTGGGCGAGGAGCTGCTTGTACCCCAAGGCTTCGCGGGCTTGACGACCGAGTTGCCCAGCCTCGTGCAGACGCTGGACCTCCTCCAGGAGCCCTGCGGCCATCATCGCCTTCACCCGGGCATTGATGCGGCGGTTGATGACCTCGATCGGGTAGTCGAGCCCGATGATGCGGAGATCCCTTCGCGGAGCGTCCCCCGGAGCGGCCCCCGGAGCGACCGCCGGAGCGACCCCCGGAGCGCCTGTCCACTGGGTTTGGAGGGCACTGATCGGCTGACCGGTGGACCGGAACACCTCGACGGCTCGAACGGCTCGCCGGCGATCGTTGGGGTGGATCCTCCGGGCCGCAACAGGGTCCACCCGTTCGAGTTCACGTCGCAAGGCATCGATCGGCATCCGAGCGAGTTCGCTCCGAAGACCCTCATCGGGCTCGGGGCCTTCAAAGAGGCCATCAACGAACGCCCGAACATAGAGGTTGGTGCCGCCCACGAGAACCGGCCACCCGTCCGACGCTCGCACCTGCTCAACGGCCGCGCGGGCGAGCTGAAGCCATCGCTCGACAGTGAATCGATCGTCCCACGGATCCGCCACGTCGAGCAGCAGGTGCGGCGCTTCCGCCTGCTCCGCCGGCGTCGGCTTGGCGGTTCCGATGTCCATGCCGCGGTAGACCTGCATCGAGTCGGCGCAGATGCATGTCCCGCCACCGGGCAGGCGTTTCGCGAGCTCGATGGCGAGGCGAGTCTTGCCGCCCGCCGTCGGACCGAGGATGAGGATGGTGGGGTGGGGCGGCACGGTCAGACATCGAGGCATCGAGACAGCGAGGCATCGAGGGGGCTTCGAAGCGTAGACCCGGCGGTCCTTCGACCGTGGCACTCAGCGCGACGTGAGGGTGCCACGGCCTTCCAGGCCGTGCGGAGCGTCGCGGCCCGTTCGACACGGCCAAGATGGCCGTGGCACCCCGCACCCCACCCACAACCCTCGATGCCTCACGTTCCTGCCACACGCCGTTATCATTCTTCCCCCCCCACACTTCGCACCCGGATGTCACCATGCCCAAGAAGACGATCGACCAAGTGGATGTCAACGGCAAGCGCGTCCTGATGCGCGTCGATTTCAATGTGCCCATCGAGAACGGCACGATCACCGACGACCGGCGGATCCGGATGACGCTTCCCGCCATCGATTCGGTGGTGTCCCGCGGAGGACGCCTGGTGCTGATCAGCCACCTCGGTCGGCCGAAGGGGCGCGGCTACGAGGCGGATGCCAGCCTCGCTCCGGTGGCCGCGCGGCTGCGCGAGCTGCGCCCGAAGCTGAACATCGGCTTCCCGAGCCAGGACTGCGTGGATGAACAGGCTGCCGCCGCCGTGCGTGCGCTGAAGCCGGGCGAGGTGGTGCTGCTGGAGAATCTGCGCTTCCACGGCGGCGAGAAGAACGGCGACACTGGCTTCGCCGGCAAGCTCGCCACGCTCGGCGACATCTACTGCAACGACGCGTTCGGCACGGCCCATCGCCCCGACGCCTCGATGGTGGCCCTTCCCAAGGCGATGGCGGGCAAGCCGCGGGTCGTGGGCCCGCTCCTGGCGAAGGAGATCAAGTACCTTTCCGAGGCGTTGCGGGGTGCGGAGCATCCGTTCGTCGCCGTGCTGGGCGGCTCCAAGGTCTCCGACAAGCTCGCCGCCATCGGGAACCTCCTGGCGGAAGTGGACGCGGTCCTGGTCGGCGGCGCCATGGCGTACACCTTCCTCAAGGCCCTCGGCCATCGGGTCGGGTCGAGCCTCGTCGAGGACAACATGCTCGGCAAGGCGAAGGCGATCATCGAGGAGGCCGCCAACCGCAAGACCGACCTGGTGCTTCCCGTGGATCATGTCTGCGGCCGAGAACTCGCACGCCACACGCCGATCCGCGTGTTCGAGGAGCACATCGACGACGGCTGGATGGGGCTCGACATCGGGCCGTCCACCATTGGCAGGTTCGGCAGCTACATCGGGCGGGCCCGCACCGTGGTCTGGAACGGGCCGGTCGGTGCGTTCGAGATTCTGCCCTTCGACATCGGCACGCGCCAGGTGGCCACCATGATCGCGGCCCGGACCGATTCGGGTGCCCTCACCATCTGTGGCGGAGGCGACACCGCGGCGGCGGTGGAGCTGGCCGGGGTGGCGGACCGGTTCTCCCATGTTTCCACGGGCGGCGGGGCCAGCCTGGAACTCCTCGAGGGGCGCTCGTTCGAGTCCCTGGCCCAGCTCGACGAGGCCTGATTTGGGGCTGGCCGGAACCTTCCCGGCGGTCTACCGTCAAACGGTCTGAGGTGGCCAAGCGTTCCTGCTCGGGGCAGGGTGCGCGAGTGCCGCCGCGCTCGTCCTTCCTGGAGAGAACATCCCATGCTCGTCCGAACCGCCCTTGCCATGGTCGCCTGCCTTGCGATCGTCGCTTCCGCCTCCGCCCAGCGCAGCAAGCTGACCGTTGGCGACAATGCACCCGGCATCGACATCGAAACGTGGTTCAACGGCGACGCCGTCGCCATCGAGCCCGGCCAGGTGTACGTCGTCGAGTTCTGGGCGACGTGGTGCGCGCCCTGCCGCAAGTCGATCCCGCACATCAACGAGCTCAGCCAGAAGTACGCGGGCAAGGGACTGCGGGTGATCGGCGTCTCCAGCGACGACAAGAGTTCGGACATCGTGCAGAAGTTCGTGGTCTCGCAAGGCGATCGCATGAGCTACCTGGTCGGCGTGGATCGCAAGGGCAACACCAAGAAGGCATGGATGGAGGCGGCGGGTCAGAACGGGATTCCGTGCGCCTTCGTGGTCGATCGCGGTGGGAAGGTGGTCTTCATCGGCCATCCGCTCGACGAGCAGTTCGAGCGGGCCGTCAAGATGACGATCCGCGGCAAGTTCGATCCGAAGAAGGAGAAGCAGGCCGAGCCGCTTCTGGCCGCCGCCGAGCGCGCCGTTCGGGTGAAGAACTACCGCGAGGCGTACAAGTACTTCGACGAGGTCATTGCCATGGACCCCGTCCTCTTCTCCCGCGTGGCCCAGCGGAAGTTCCAAGTGCTGCTGGTCGATGAGAACGATCCGACGCGGGCCTGGGCATACGCGAAGCAGATGCTCCAGACCTACTCGGGCGATCCGGAGACCCTGCGCGACGCCGCCGTCGACATCGCGACGAACCCGCTCTACAAGGAGCCGAACCTGGACATCGCCTTGGCCGCGGCCGAGGCGGCGCTGGCGATCCAAGGCACGAGCAGCGCCGACGCGCTGGCGACGGTGGCGCTCGTGCGCTTCCACCGGAACGAGCTCGACCAGGCGGTCGAGCGCCAGATGGAGGCGTGGATGGTCGCGGTTCCGGCGGCGAAGGACGACTACAAGCGCACGCTCGAGAAGTACCGCTCTGCGGCGGAGCGGACGGCGAAGCTGAACTGAATCCACTCCCGGGCGACCGCCCGGAGGTCATGCGCACGCCTGGCGGGGCGGCCGATCGGCCGCCCCGCTCTTCGTTCCGGCCCGGGGCACGGCCCCTTCGCTATCCTGACGCAACCATGTCCCGGTCCGACCTGATCCGGTGCCCGCGCCGACTTCCCCTGGTGGCGCCCTCGATCCTGTCCGCGGACTTCGCGCGGCTGGGGGAGGAGTGCCGGGCCGTGCTCGCGGCGGGAGGCGACCTGCTCCATCTCGACGTGATGGACGGCCATTTCGTGCCCAACCTGACCATGGGCCCCGCGCTGTGCCGCAGCCTGCGTCAGGCGCTCCCGGAGGCCACGCTCGACGTGCACCTGATGGTGGACGATCCCGAGCTGTTCATCGATCCGTTCGCCGACGCCGGAGCCGACAGCCTCACGTTCCACGTGGAGGTGGTGCGCGATCCCGATGCCGTGTGTGCGCTCGTTCGACAGCGGGGCATGACCGCCGGCATCGCCGTGAATCCGCCCACGCCGCTCGAACGCGTCCTGCCATGGCTGGATCGCGCCGACCTCGTGCTGGTGATGAGCGTGAATCCCGGCTTCTCCGGACAGTCGTTCATGCCCGAGGTCCTGGCCAAGGCCGAGGCGATCCGCACCCGTTTGCGCCCGGACCAGCGTCTGGAGATGGACGGCGGGATCAATGCCCGAACCGCCGAGTCGTGCCGGCAGGCCGGTTGCGATCTCCTCGTGGCCGCATCGGCCATCTTCGGCTCCGCGGACTACGCCGCGGCCATCGAATCCATCCGCGGCGAACGCGTCGCGGCACGAGGCTGAGCGTGGCGAGCAGGCGACGAGGTCGTGCACTCTGGCTCTTGCGGGCGGGCGAGACGCCATGGGGCGCGGAAGGGCGCGTCCAAGGCAGCGCCGATCTTCCGTTGGCGCCGGGTGTGCGCGAGATGCTGGCCCTCGAATTCGCGCACCTGCCGCCCACCGCGGTTGCGGTCGTGCATCATCCGGCGGACGAAGCGGCGACCGATACCGCCAAGCTGGCCGCGCGGTCGTTCCGCGGCAAGCCGGCCGCCGTGGACGACCTGGGCGAACCGCACCTCGGGCTTCTCGAGGGCCTGACCCTCGGCACCTTCGCCGAGCGCTATCCGACGCGGCATCGGCAGTGGCAGGACGATCCGCTCGCGCTGGTGGCGCCGGAAGGCGAGCCGCTCGTCGATGCGCGGGCGCGGATCCTGCACACGATCGTGCGCCTCATTCGGCGCAGTCGAGGCGCGGAGGTCGCGGTCGTTCTTCATCCCCTCGCCTTGGGACTGGTGCGCTGCGTGCTCTGCGAGGCGCCTTCGACCGAGATGAGGCATATGGTTTCGCGTCGAGGCCAGGTCGAGCGGTACATCCTCCCCGTCGATGCGGCCGATCGACTCCAGGCCGCGGCGGAAGGGGCGTAGGCGGGCCCAGGCGTGCCCGTGTCGAGGCGGGGGCCGGAGCCGGTTTTGAACCCGGTGCTGAGGCCAGCGCAAGGGGAAGAGTGGACGGAGCGGGCAGGGGAGGCGACAATTCCGTTTCGTCGCGCGACCCGAGCGTCCCGCGGTCCCCGAAGTCCCGGCCTGCGGAAGCCGGCCGAGCCAGGAACGCATGATGACTCCAACGCCCCCCTCGTCCGTACCCCAACCGACCGCTGCGGAGGACGCCTCTTCGACGACGGCGCCCCCCGGTGCGGCGGGATGGGAGACGGTGGAGTCGCCGCGGCCGAAGAAGGCGGTTCCCGAGGGGCTTTGGATGCGCTGTCCCGCCTGCGGCGACACGCTGTTCCGCAAGGCGGTCGAGCAGAATCTCTTCGTGTGCCCGCGCTGCCGCCATCACATGCGCGTGAACGCCGTCCAGCGGGTGTCCCAGTTGGCGGATCCGGGGAGCTTCGAGCCCTTCAACGAGTCGATGTTGCCTGTCGATCCCTTGTCGTTCGTGGACCTCAAGCCCTACTCCGAACGGATCCTCCAGGCCCAGAGGGCGACCGGGCAGAACGACGGCATCCAGACCGGCACGGCGTTCATCAAGGGTCGCAAGGTGGTACTCGCGTGCATGGATTTCGGCTTCCTCGCCGGATCGATGGGCTCGGTCATCGGCGAGAAGCTCGCGCGGGCGGTCGAGCTGGCCGCCAACCGCGACCTGCCGTTGATCATCGTGAGCTGTTCGGGCGGCGCCCGCATGCAGGAGTCCGGCTATTCGCTCATGCAGATGGCGAAGACCTCGGCCGCCCTGGCCCGATTCGACGAACAGGGCGGGCTGTTCATCTCGGTGCTGACCGACCCGACGACGGGCGGCGTCACCGCGAGCTTCGCGATGCTGGGCGACGTGATCTTCGCCGAGCCCGCCGCCCTCATCGGGTTCGCCGGTCCGCGGGTGATCGCGCAGACCATTCGACAGGAGCTGCCGGAGGGCTTCCAGACCGCTGAGTTCCTGCTCGAGTCGGGCTTCATCGATCGGATCGTCTCGCGCCACGAGTTGCGCAGCGAGATCGGCAAGGTCATCGACTACGCCGGCAAATGACCGACGCCTCCCCCACGATGGTGAGACCGGTGAAGGCGACGACCGCTTGGGCGCTGAGCGCGGTCGGGTGGTGGTGCTTCGTCGCGGCATTCCCCTCGGCGTCGCTTTGGCCGCTCGTCTTTCTCGCGGCCGGTCTCCTGTCCTTCCTGGCGGTGGCCGCGGCGCGGGCCCGCACCGTGCTCGTGGCGGGAGGACTCGGCGCGCTCGGGGCGTGGGCGTGGATCGGGCGCTGGGTCGTGGACGTGACCGGCGCCGGCGCCTTCCCGATGGCGTTCGTGCTGGCCGGTCTGTCGATCCTCGGTCTGTTCGCCGTGCGCCGGTTGGCGCGTGATCGACGCATCGGCCGTCTGCCGCTTGCGGTCCTGTTGGCGCTGGCCTGGCCCGCCGGCGAGGCGATGCGGGGCTTGGTCGCCTTCGACGGCTACCCCTGGTACTACCTCGCGCATCCGATCGTGGACGTGCCGCTCCTGGCCCAATCCGCCGATCTCTTCGGCGCGCTCGGCGTCAGCGCGCTGGTGGCGATGGCGGCGGGCGCGGCGCTCGATGTGGTCCGTTGGCGTCGCGGCGACGACCGTGGGCGTGCGGCGCTGATCGGTGCGGCGGCGGCCGGTCTGTGCTGGGGCGCCAACCTCGCCTACGGCGCGTGGCGACTCGCGGAGTCCGGGCCGCTCTCGCCGGGCCCGACGATCCTCGCGATCCAAACCAACCTGCCGATGGACAACAAGATCGGCTGGCGCCTCGAGAGCCAGGTGCAGGACTTCGCCGCGTTCCGACGGGCGACGTTGGATGCCCTCGACGATGCCTTGGCGGCCGGCGTGCGCCCCGATCTGATCGGCTGGCCCGAAACGATGCTCCCGGGATTCGGCCTGGAGCCCGAAACGGTGAGGGTGCTGCTGGACGGCGACTTCGCGCCGGGCGACCTGTTCAGCCGGGCGATCGTCGACCTGGCCGCGCTGACACAGACGCCGCTGCTGGTCGGGAGTCCCGTGTACATCGGGCTTCGGCCCGAAGCCGGCCGCTGGCGCTGGGACCGTCACTTCAACTCCGCGTACCTCATCGGTGCCGACGGGCGGCGACAGCGGTACGACAAGCTGTTCCTCACGCCCTTCGGCGAGCGGATGCCGTACATCGGAGCATGGCCCTGGCTTCAGGAACAGCTCTTGTCGATCGGTGCCCGGGGCATGACCTTCGACCTGGATGCCGGGGACGGACCCCGGCTGCTCGAGTTGACATGGCAACGAACGGACGGGGCGACGGTCCGTACCGCCATCGCGTCGCCGATCTGCTTCGAGGACACGGTCGCTCCGCTGTGTCGGCAGCTCGTGTACCAAAACGGTGCGAAGGTCGCCGACCTGATGGTGAACCTCAGCAACGACGGGTGGTTCGGCGGCGTCGATGCGGGTCGCTGGGCGCATCTCCAGGCCGCCCGCTACCGGTGCATCGAGAACCGCGTGCCGATGGTCCGGATCGTGAACACGGGCGTTACCGCATCGGTGG
>JAGQOG010000184.1 GCA_020427695.1 Phycisphaerales bacterium | reverse complement strand
TGCTTCTCGCGGTGGCGATCCTGTTCATGACCTGGATCGAGAACCGCGGCATCCGATTCTTCGGGGGCAAGCGCGGCTGGCGCATCTCGAAGACGGTGGCCCACGCCGTTTGCGGCCACGCATCGTTCGGTTGGATTCTCGCCGGCATCGGGGCCGGACTCGCCTACCGCCTCGCGCTCCCCGCGGCCGGAAGCGCGATCCTCTCGGGGCGCTTCGCCGTCATCGAGCCCGAGCACCTCATCGGCGCCGCCGGCATGTTCCCGGGACTCCTGGTCTTCGAGACCACCGTCTTCTTCGGCGTGCGGGAGATGCGGTACGCGAATGGGGCGCGGGGGGAACCGTAGGTTGGCGGGGATCGGTGTGCGCGGGGAGGACCTGCGCTTTTCGGAGGAGGGGTATCAGGTATCAGCGAGCGCGGCGGACGCCGGACGGACGGTGAGCGCGCATGGTGACGATCCTCCCGTGTGGACGACGGGGTATCAGGTATCAGCAACTCGTTTTCGTTTGGGCGCCGCGGGTGAGAGCCGTCGCTTGCTGTTGTGGTCGAATCCAACTCTCCTGCGGGTCGATTCCCGGCGCAGCCGGGTCGGCCCGCCGAACGTTCACCAGCGCCGACATCTCAGACGCGTCCGAACGTTCCCGCTACCCGCTCCTCTACTCCTCCGCGCCCCGCTGCCTCCCCCGCTTCTTCTCCGACTGCATGCGCTTGCCCTTCAGGCGGCGCAGCTTCGAGGCCCGGGTCGGCTTCGTCTTCTTGCGCACCTTCGGGGGAATGGCCGCCCGCATCACCAGATCGCGCAGCCGGTCGAGGCACGCTTCGCGGTTCGTGAGCTGGCTCCGCGTCCCTCCGCTGGCGATGACGATCTCGTCGCGCTGGGTCAGCCGAAATCCCGCCAGGCTCCGGAGGCGCTCGCAGGCAGCGTCGTCGATCCCGCCGATGTCGTGCAGCGACACCCGCAGCTCCGCCCGCGTGTTCACCTTGTTCACGTTCTGCCCGCCGGGACCGCTGGAGCGGGTGAAGGCGTAGCGCAGGCCCTCCCGCTCGATCCACGCGCCGTGACCGAGCTCGATCGCCGACGGCGAACGCCGCTGCGGTCGTGGCGGGCTGGCCTCGGCGGGCGTCTCGGCCTCGACCGGCTTGGCCGGGTCCGCCCCCTTGGGCGTCGAAGCGTCGGAACCGGACGACGGATCTCGCGGTTGCATCGACACCACGATACCCTTTGCGTCGGCCGACTCGACCCTTCGACTCCTCAATCGGGGCGCATCATGACTCGTGCTCGCTTCCTGCTCTCCGGCGCCCTCTCCCTGGCCGCCTCCTTCGCCGTTGCGGCGCAAGCGACGGCTGCGCCGCCCGCACCCGCAGTGGCGGCGGACAACCCGGCCAGCTCGTCGAAGTTCGGCTTCCGCTTCACCGGCGGCGCGTGGTTCCCGCGCCTGCGCGGTGACGTCTCGAACGCGGGACCGGATCTCTCCGTCGAGGACGTCGGCCTGAGCGGCTCCGAGACGGCACCCGCCTTGGATCTCGAGGTGCGCTACGACCGGCTCACCGCCGATCTGACGGGATTCACCTTTTCGACCAGCGGTGCCGGCGTCGTCCCCGTCAGCAGCAGCTTCGGTGCCATCGACCTCCCGGCCGGATCGGTGGTCTCGACCAGCTTCGACATCGACTCCGCCGGTGTGGACTTCACCTACGCGCTGTGGCAGCCGATCGCGGTAATCACGCCCCAAGAAGGCGATCCGCACCGACTCGCGGGTCCGGGATCGGGACTCACCATCTCACCCCTTCTCGGCGGCCGCTGGTACGGGCTGTCACAGCAGTTGAGCGTTGCCGGCGGAGGCTCGGCGAGCGGGGGCGGCGACTGGGGGGCCCTTCTGTTCGGCGGCCGAATCGACATCGATCTCGTCCTTCCCCCGGACGTGCCCCTGCTGCACGCGATCTCGATTTGCGGACTGGCGGGCTACGGACCGGCCTTCGGGAGCGACATCGGCACCGCCCTGGTCATCCGCGCCGACCTGACCCTGTGGTTCACACCGAACTTCGGCGTCACCGGCGGGTACAGGTACCAGGGATTGGACCTCCAGAACGACGATTGGGCATTCAACGGAAGCCTCGCCGGCCTGTTTGTGTCAGGCACGATCCGGTTCTGACCGACGTCTCTACCATTGGGATCATGGCGAGGAAGCATCGCTCAACTTCACCGGAGGACCGCGGCCTCGCGGCGCCCGGAAACGGAACGACCAACGGGCGGACGAAGCAGTACCGGCGGGCCAAGCTTCGGCACCTGATCTTCACCTCCGGACCCAATCGCCTCTCCGGCGGCTTGCTTCGCCGCGCCCATCTGGCCCAGGAAGTGGTGGTGCGCAACGTCGATCTCTCGATCGCCGGCTGGCCGAAGGCGTTCGACGGCATGCGGATCGGACACATCAGCGACCTGCACGTCGGCGATCTCCTGCCGGTCGAGAAGGCGCTGGCGGTCGTCGATCTCCTGCGCGAGCAGGAGCCCGACCTGGTGGCCTGCACCGGGGACGTGGTCGACCTCGACAACCACCTGGCGCCGCCGATCCTGGAGGCCATGGCGAAGATCGACGCTGCTTTCGGCGCGATGCTCGTCCTCGGCAACCACGATCATCTCGACGATGCGGATCGCTTGGCGGACATGGCCCAAGGCAGCGGCATGACCGTGCTGCGCGACGACGCGGTCGAGCTCGTTCACAACGGCGACCGCCTCGTCGTTGGCGGCACCGACTGGGGCCGCACGGTCCAAGAGTGCTCGCGGCGCGTGCAGCAGGCCGCAGACCAGCGGACGCACCTGCTGCTGGCCCACAACCCCAAGGCGTTCATCGAGGCGGCACGGCTGGGCATCTCGCTCACGCTCGCCGGGCACACGCATGGCGGCCAGGTGGCGCGCCGACGCAACCCCAACCACAATCTCGCGATGGCCCACCGCTGCAATCGAGGGCTCTACGAGCACGACCGCAGCCGGCTGTACGTGACCACTGGTGTCGGCGCGTGGTTCCCGCTGCGGGTGAACTGTCCGCCCGAGATCGCGATGATCACGGTGCGCAGCGCGTAGGACCGCATCGCGCGATCGATCGGTTGCGGCCGGACACGAGTCTGCCGATGTCGCCTAGACCTGGCGCCACTCGACGCTTTGGACGCCTTCCAGCGCGTTGAGCTCCGCCACGATCGGGGCCACCTCCTCGCCTTCCCGCTGGCGAACGGCGTACGTGCGCTCGAGTGCAGCGCCCTGCCGCGCGGTGCCGACGGCGGTCAGACGCCACCGGTCGAGGCGGCGCCCCAGCACCTCCTCGACGAACGCCGCCGACGCGAACGCGGTGCCGATCCGCAAGGTCAGCATGCCTTCGCGCGAACCCCAGGCCGAGCCCGTGGGCCGCGGCCGATACAGGAACGCGGCGAGCGCCGCCACCGGCACGCAGATCAGCGGCATCAGGAAGTAGCCGGCCCCGACCGCCATGCCAACCCCCACCGCGAAGATCACGAAGGCGGTGTCCCGCGTGTCCTCCACGACCGTGCGGAAGCGAACGATCGAGAGCGCCCCGACGAGACTGAACGCGCGGGCGACGTTGTCGCCGATCACGGACGAGATCATGCTGATCAGGACGGACAGCAGCACCAGCGTCGCCATCAGGGAGCGGGGTCCCTCGCCCGACTTGCTGGTCGTGAAGCGGAAGATCGCCGCCACCACGCAGCCGAACGCCAGCGCCGCCACCTGCCGCGTGGCGATCGTTGTCAGCGTCAGGTGGGCATCGCCCTCGAACGAGCCTCGCAGCCAGTCAGGCAACCCGCCCCTCCAATCCGGGCTCGTTCGCGCCAAGCGCCGCCATGCACAAACGGTACTTGGAGAGCCGCGCAGGATTCAATCGCCACGTGCGAAGGAGCTCCTTGAACGGAAGCGTCAGTCCGGCGGTGAAATGAAGTTCGAGAACCGCCTCGACGGAGGTGTCAACCGGGTCCGAGCCGCCGAAGGCGAGCGAGTAGTCGTTCTTCCGCCCGCATCGGAGGTCGTGATCGAGCGTGAGTTGCCACCGGCCCTCGGGACCGGCACCGGCGAATGCGGCGCGCGAATACTCGATCAGGCAGGTTGGCCGAAGGCCGCGCTCCACAATGCGCTGGTGGAACCAGTGACCTGGCCACGAGCTCGGCGAGGATGGCGCCGCCAGGATCGCCAGCTCGGACTCGGCCACGATCACGCTCCGCCTCCTGGTTCGGTCCCCGCGCCGCCGCTTCTGCTCGAAGGCGATACGGTCGGCGCAGCCCCACCGTCGAATCCGAAACTTCCGGCGTCGGTGGCCCCGCGTGCGGTGCAGCACGTCGAGCCGGTCCGTATCGAAACACAACGTGGTGACGAGACCAGCCGAGCGATTCCCGATCGGCCCGTGGGCCAGATGGAGCGGGGCGTGCTGCGCGTCCGCCTCGAGCCGCTCGGCCGCCCACGCCGCGACTTGTCGTGCGGTCTCCGCGTCGATCAGGAACTTCAGCTCGTGCGCACGATCGACGGTCCACGAGGGTTCTTCGGAGCCGATCGGAAGACGGCCGAGATCGCCATGCATGCCGTGACCGATCATCGGCTCGATGGCTCCTTCGCTCCCCCAGATTTTCCAGCGACCTCCCCGACCGTCGACGGGACCTCCGACCACGAGAGAAGGAACGCGCACCGCCGCTCGGCGAAGGTGCGGAGGTTGAGCGGCTGCCGCACACCCTCCTCGACCGGCGGCAGGGACGCGTCCGCCGTCGCCGCCAGGAACGCCTCCGTGGAATCCAGCTTCCGCGTGTCCGCCTCGACCGCCTCCTCGATGAGCGCACGCCACGACGCCACGCGCGGACCGAGCACACGCCAATCCAACTCGTGCTCCGCGATTTGGCGCACGTGCTCGAGATACCTCGCGCGCCAGGCCGGCACCGCCAACAGCCGGCTGCGCAAAGGCTTGCCCGCGTCGTCCATGCCGACGAGCGGATCGAGTTCGTCGTCGGGAGCGCGCCGCCGTTGCCCACCGGGACCGGGGCCGGAACCTGCCGGAGGCTGCCCATCCGCGCCGTCTCCCCCACCGGCAGGACCGCGCGGACCGGAGAGCGCATCGGGCGGCAGCGGAGGTTCGCCGGGACCGAAACCGGGACCGAAGCCGGGGCCGGCACCGGGTCCGGATCGGGGTCCCCGACCGCCGGGGCCACCACCCGGGCCGCGCGGGCCGGGTCCCCCCATGCCCAAGCCGAAGGCCTCGTTCATGTCGTGGGGAACGATGTGGAAGACGCCGTTCGGGTCCTTGTAGATGCTGTAGTCGCTCGCGCGAACCCAGTATCCGTCGCTGTTGGCCAGCACATTGTCGAACGCCAGGAACCACAACACGCCGTCCACGTCGAGGATGGGTCGGAGCGCATCCTCGAGCTCGTCGAGCGGCGTGGTGCTCAGAACGCGGCAGAGTTCCACGAGGTCCCGCCAGTCGTCGTTGTCGTCCTTCGACTTGATCTGGTAGCGGGCGCGGTAGGCGTCGAGATCGTCGCCGACGTAGTCGAGCCCCGAGGCGCCGTTCGGACGGCCCTTGACTTTCCACCGAGCACCCTTCCCCTTCCCGCCCTCCTTCCCGCTCGTCGCGAAGTTCCGCTCGACGAAGTCCCGGTTGAACTGCTCGACGTTCGTGTACACGCCCCAGCTCTCGCCGTTGATGACCACCTTCGCGAAGTTCGCCTGTGGAGCAGGAATGTGCTCGCGGGTCATCTGCGCGTACAGCACCGTGCTCATGAACGACGGATCGCCGTTCCCGTTGAGCAGGTTGAGCGTGCGGTAGCCGTCCAGGCGCTGCTCGCGATCGACGAAATCCAACGACACATTCAGCGAGCGCTTCGATCCCTCGGGCACCATGAAGAACGACGAGGCGCCCCGGAAGTGCACGCCCACGTTCGGATATCGCACCCCATCCACGATCAGCGTCGCCGGCACCTCGACGTCGGTGTTGTAGAAGTCGGCCAGCTCCGCCTCCCAGTCGTCGTCCTCGAACTCAAGGAAGAACGTGCGCAGGACGTGCGGGGCGTAAAGGGGAGCGTTCGGGAACGTCTCCACCTCGTCCACCGCGACCTTCGGCCCGGGCCGTCCGGGCTCGGCTCCGCGAGGACCGAATCCGCCGCGACCGCCCGGTCCCCGGCCACCGCGGCGGCCCGGCCCCATGCCCGGCCCCGCGCCCGGACCGCGGTTCTCCTCGGCGTTGCTCTTGAGGAAGGCACGAGCCTGCTCCCGCTCCGCGCGATCCAGCACGCCGTCACCGTCGGCATC
>JAGQOG010000183.1 GCA_020427695.1 Phycisphaerales bacterium | reverse complement strand
CCCTTGGCTGGGCGAGAATAGGGCCTCGGAACTGGGTCTATTCGGAGTCGTATTCCTTTTATTGCCGATCTTCGGGCCGGCGAGCCGATCCCCACTCGCGAGAGTGAGGTTTCGTGGCATGGAAGACGCGAGCCAACCGGTCGTCACGTGCGCGTGTCCGCACGTGGACCAGAACGATGCGCGGTGCGGTGCGATGTTCAGCCTCGGTCGGATCGACCGCGTCTTTGCCATGTGCATGGACGGATACCGACGCTGTCCCATCTATCACCTGTTGACGCGCGAGGAACGCCTCGAACGTGCCCGACTCCTCCCCTCGTGGGGCGAGCCGGTCCCCGCCATGGCCGGCAACCGGCTCAACGGGGGCTATGTGGAAGTGCGGATCGACCATGAGGCCGTCCGAAACGCCATCCCCCGTCTGCCCGGTCGGCTTCACAAAGCCGCTTCGTGACTTTCTGGCCTTCATCCGGATCGAGGCGGGTCTCTCCCGGGCCACCATCGAGGCCTACGGGCGCGATCTCCGCGATCTGGCGGCAGATCTCGACGCCCACGGCATCCCCGAGCCCGCGTCCGCCCGCGCGGTGGATCTCGCCGAGCACATCCAGCGCCTGCACCGCGAGCACGGGCTCAAACCCGCGTCGCTGACCCGCCACCTGGCGACGATCCGCGTCTTCTTCCGCTTCCTCGCGGCAAACGGCCGCGTGCCGAACGACCCGACTCGCGTGCTGGAGCGTCCGGCGCGGTGGCGGAAGCTCCCCAACGTGCTCACGCCGTTGCAGATGAAGCGGCTCCTCTCGGCACCTTCCCCGGAGCGCACGAAGTACTGGCTGCGCGACCGGGCAATGCTCGAGCTCATGTACGCGGCGGGACTGCGCGCGGCCGAGGTCGGCACGCTTCGGCTCGACCAGTACAACCGTCAGCTCGGCATGCTCGTGGTGATCGGGAAGGGAAACAAGCACCGCATCGTTCCCATCGGCCGGCCGGCCCAGGAGTGGACCGAGCAGTACCTCGGCCAGTTGCGGCCCGAGCTCACCCGGTTCCAGGACGGTCGCGACGACCATCGCCTGCTGCTCTCGGCCACGGGGCGCCCGCTCGACCGGGTTGCGGTTTGGCAGATCGTGAAGCGCACCGCCCACGCCGCCGGGCTCGGCCACGTGCACCCGCACATGCTGCGCCACAGCTTCGCCACGCACCTGGTGGTCGGCGGCGCGGACCTGCGGGTGGTGCAGGAGCTTCTCGGGCACGCCGATATCGGCACGACGCAGGTCTACACGCACATCGATCGCCAGCACCTGCGCGAGATCGTCAAGAGCCACCACCCGAGGGGGTAGTTCGAACGGAAGCCTGCGCGTCCGGGTCCCGCTCGGCGGTTCACGCCTTGAGCGCCGGCTGTTCGACCGCGACGTTCGGTGCGTCGGGCTCGTCGGGACCGGCGGTTTCGCTCGATCTCCCGTGCGACAGGCTGGTCTCCCCCGTCCCGAAGGGGACGGCGGATCCCGGCGCCGGCGTGGCGAACGCGAGCAGCCGCAAGCTCAGCGCCACCACGATCAGCGTCGAGCCCTCGTGCCCGATCACGCCGAGGCCAAGCGGCACCACGCCGAACACGGTCCCGGTCGCGAGCAAGGCGATCACGGAGATGGCGAACGCAAGGTTGACGACCATCGTTCGCCGGGCCTTCCGCGCCAACGCGATCGACCACGGCACGCGGCTCAGATCGTCGTGCAGCAGGACGACATCGGCGGTCTCCAACGCCGCATCGGCGCCGATGGCGCCCATCGCCAGTCCCACGTCGGCCACGGCGAGCGCCGGCGCATCGTTCACACCATCGCCGACCATGGCGAGCCCATGGTGTCCTTCGGCGGCGCTGCGTTCCCGCAGCCGCTGCACTTCCTCCACCTTCTGTTCCGGAAGCAGCCCCGCCCGGATGTTCGTGATGCCCACCTCGGCGCCCACACGGGCCGCGACCGCCTCGTGGTCGCCCGTGAGCATGACGATCTCGCTCACGCCGACCGCGCGCAGGTCGCGGGCGAGTTCGGTGGCGCCGGGGCGCGGAATGTCGGCGAGCGCGATCACGATCGCGTCGCCCCCCCAGGTGGCGACGACCGGCATCCCGCCATGGGCGCGGATGCCATCCACCGTTCGCTTCGCCTCGTCGCGGAGCGCGGCGGGCATCGCCGAGGCGCAGAAATCGAACGTGCCCGCCCGCACGTCCTGCCCGTCGACGGATCCTTCGATGCCCTTGCCGGGGACATTCTCCATCCCGGTCAACTCGGGCGCCGTGAGTCGTCGCGACTGCGCGAGCCGGACGACGGCCTCCGCGATCGGATGGGACGACCGCTGCTCGGCGGCCATTGCCGCCCGCAGGACGGCGTCCGTGTCGCTCGGTCCGATCGGCGTCACCTGGATGGCCTCGATCCGGCCCATGGTGAGCGTGCCGGTCTTGTCCAAGGCAACCAT
>JAGQOG010000182.1 GCA_020427695.1 Phycisphaerales bacterium | reverse complement strand
GAACCACGGCGAGACGGAGGGCGGATTGGCGGCCCGCATGGGCTCGGCGGTCGAGAGGACCATCTCGACGTCGTTCCAGTCCTCGCCGGAGCGCTGCTGGAGGAGGGCGTCGTACTCGACGGCGACGGTCGAGGCGGGCGGGGCCGCACGCACGCTGTACGTCGGTTCCCAACCGGCGTTGGCCACCAGGTAGGTGAGCTCGACCCCGGTGGCACCGCCTTCCGACGCTGCCACCGTGACGACCGCCTCCCGCACCAGCGTTTCGCCGGACGCCCGCGCGCGGCGATCGGCCTCGAGGACGGCAAGCTCGCGCTCCGCCGCCTGCCGAGCATCGTCGTTCGTCCGGATTCGATCCGCCAAGGCGGTGCGCTGCTCGCCCACGAAGACCATCTGGCGGCGCAGCGCCTCGAGATCGAGTTGCGTGGTGCCGGCGGCATCGCTGGCGTCGTTGGCGACCCGGATCGCAACGCCATCGACGAGCTTCGACTGCTGGGCCAGCACCGCCTGCTCGTCCGCGAGCTCGCCGATCCGCTTCTTGACCGCCTCGATCGTCCGATCCAGTGCCGCCACCGCCGGATCCTCGGCGTACGCAACCGTGCGCTGGACGTATTCGACGGAAAGGATGCGTCCCACCCCCGTCGCTCGCGCCTGGAGCGAGCCGGCATCGACGCGCTCGGGGAGATTCGAGAACCGAAGCTCGAAGATCCCCGGATCCAGTTGCACCGCGCCGCGTCGGGTCACCGCCGCGCGCCCGCGGTAGACGGTCACGGCCTTGACGGGAGCATCGATGGCCAAGGGGATCGCCACCGGCGTCCGCTCCACCTCCTGGTCGGCGGCGGGGCTGACGATCTCGAAGCCCTGCGGTGCGGTCGGGATCAACGCCGTCGAGAGGGCGAGGGCGAGCAGAAGCGGTGGCATGTGGCCTCCTTCGGTGCCAGGCGCGATGGGGCGGAACCACCGGACAGTGGCCGGCCGGCGGGCATTGTCCCCGAACCATGCGGACTCCGAGCGACCCGGACGCAGGTCCGTAGGCGCCGGGAAAACGAGCCCTGGCCGGGGTTCTTGCCGACTCTACTCCGAGAGGGCCGCACGGGCGCCGCTGCGAGCCAGCAGCGCGGCGATCCGATCGCGGTGAGGCAGGTCGGAGGTCCGGATCTCCTCGAGGAGCTGCCGGAGCTGGATGTCGCGCCGAAGGTATTCCGCCCCCAAGGGACTGATCGCCTCGACGGGAAGCGGCTCGAGGTACTCGACGCCTTCGCGGTAGACGATGCGCGCCGCCAGACATTGCGCCTTGGTCCAGAACCGGTACGCCTCGGGAAGCGATTCCCAGAGCCGGTCTCCGACGGTGTCCACCAGGATCTTGGGAAGGTGATCGAGGACCAGCGTCCGGGCCAGGAGCCGGTCGTCCGCGGACCACGTCGGGAGCGCCTTGGCGATCGCCTCCGCGGCGCGGTTGATCACCTTGCTCAGGCGGATGCTCATCTCCGGCAGCGGAACGTCGGGATGGCGCTTCCGCTCGGCCATGAGGAGAAGCGCCTCGCGCCGCGCCAGCTCGCGGAGCTTTTCGAGAACCTGCTGGACGTACACGGGCTTGATGGCGAGGAACTGCTCGGTGGAGAGGAGCATGCACGCCGCGATCTCGTAGCTCGAGCAGATCACGCCGCACTTGTTCGCCGAGCTGTCCTTCACGATCAGCACGCCGAGTTCCGAAAGGCGGAGCCTCGCCTCCGGCGTCAGGAACAGGTTGGCGCCCTCGACGATGACCTTGCTGGTCGGCGTGCCGTCCGGCAGGAGGTAGTCGCGCCAGTTCTTGTTGTGGATGGCGCCGGGCCGCCCGCCGCCGGTCACGAACGCGTCGGCGACAATCCGGTTGTGCATCGTGTTTCGAAGGAGCACGCCGTCCGGATAGCTCACCGCCACCACGCGCCCGCGCGGCCCCAGCTTGCTCCGGTCGAAGGAGGCGATGGGCAGGGACGCCTCGACCAGCCGAAGCAGCTCGGCGTGATCGAGACCGTCGGGATCCTCGCCGCAGCCGCTGCCGTCCGCGATGCCCACGATCCGGGCGTTGCCGCCGTAGTCGCGGTCGAGGATCTTCATCATGTTTCCCGCCACGTCGCCGTCCGGGCCACCGGTGATCTTGACCGTAAACGGCTGCTGCGCCGGATCGATTCCAATGGCCTTCAGCGCCACCCCGAGGAAGACGTTCACGCCCTCGCTCGTCACCCCGTACACCTTGTGGTTGATGCCGGCGCCGGGCTTGCTGCTCATGAACGCGTTCGGCATCGGGTAGCCGCGGCGCCCGGCGCGATCCACGATCCACTCGATGTGCGTCGGCGTGATGTTCTCGTCGGGGCCGAGGTAGATCAGCTCCTGCCGTCCGAAGCGGTCCACGATCCGCTCGCGGACCTTCGGTTCGGGCGTGATCAGATCGAGCACCGAGTCGACGAAGGCCTTCACGCTCCGCGACGTGTCGATGTCGGGCTCGAGCAGGATCGCCGCCTTGGCGCCGCCCTCGGGAATGTCTTTGTTCTTGAGCTGCTGCGCGAAGGCGAGTCCGTACACCTCGTCGTACAGCCGTTCGGCCTCCCGGGCGTGCAGCTCGAGCGACGTGGGACGCACCACGCGCAGGCCGCCGCGGGCGATCTCCTGGAACCGCACGTGGAACCCGTTGAATCCCCGGCCGTGCACGAAGAACGTCCCGAACGCGGTTTCGGGCCGTTCGTCGTTGACCAGGAATCGCGGATCGAGCCGCAACGAGAGGGCACAGCGGTGGGGCAGGAAGAAGTTCGTGCGGTACGTCGCCCGGACCGCCTCGATCATCTTGTGCAGGACGGTTCGCACGTCCTCGGTGCCGACCTTCAGGTCGATCTCGCCGGCGACGGCGGCACAGGCCGTGCCGAAGGCGGCGTCGCCCGTCGGGCCGTCCGGGTCGAACCGGCGGACGAAGAGATCGACCACCGCCAACGCCTGGGGCAGGGCCCGCTCCACGCCGGTCAGGATCCGCTCCCGCGAGAACGCGTAGGGATTGACCTTCACCAGCACCTGGTGCACGAGTTGGCACAGGCCATGCAGGGCATCGGCCCGCTCGAGATCGAGGTTGTGGCGGGCGGCCAGTTCGAGCGTGCGGTAGTCGTACCACTTGATCCGCACCATGTCGCGCTGCACGGTGCGCCAGAGCTCGCTGTCCGCATCGATCGCCCGGCCCTCCGTGGTCTGTACCACGAAGCCCACGATGCAGATCGTGCCGTTCGGGCCGTCCTTGAGAAGGTCGAGATACGCCCGGTGGATGTTGATCGACGAGCGTGCGAGGCGGGCGGCGCAGCGCTCGAGCATCACGCGCGTGGTGGAGTTCGCCGCGGCGATGGTGATCCGGCTCTGGGCCGTGTCCGACTCGGGTTCGAGCACGATCGCGAGCCCCTCGGTTCCCGACACGCGGTCCACCAGGTCGTAGTGCTTGCAGATCCGCAGCGGCGTTACCGTCGAGACGTACTCGGCGGAGCAGCGGTCGAAGAACGACCGGATCTGCGCCTCGCTCAGTCCGATGCGCTGTCGCCGGGCGTATTCGACGGTCTCCTCGACCTTGTGCGCCTGCTGGCGGTCGGTCGGATCGAACGGGCTCGGCTCTCCGAACTCGAAGGTGTCGAGCACCAGCGAGCCGTCGCCCGCGGTGTGGATCTTGGCCGCGCGCAGGGGGGGATCCATGGGAAGGCCGGCCACCAGCTCCGCCAGCACGCCCGGCCGGTTGGCGGGGCGCACGCACGTCCACTCGGAACCGTCCTCGTTGCGAAGCGTGACCTCCAGCGGTCGCCCCGACGCCTTCATCGCGATGATGGAGCGCAGATGGGCGAGCTGGGTCAGGTGATTGGTGTCCTGGAAGTACATCCGGGGCATCTGGCTCAGGAACCAGGGCACCACGGAGTCCGCGGTCTCCCGCAGACCCTCCATGAGCTCGTCGATCATGGCCTTCGCCTTGGGCGAGGGCTCGACCGCGGACGTGGGAGCGGCAGCGCGCATCGCGCATGTCTAGCAGAGGCTGTCGCGCGAATCAAGTGGCGGCTTGGCCGAGGCGCGGGCCGGGGCTACGCTAGCGGTTCCCATGGGAGCCCGCATCGCCTTGACCATCGGCAACTTCGACGGCGTCCATCTGGGCCACGCGGCCCTGATCGGGGCGTGCCGGGAGGCCGTCGGCCCGTCTGGCCAGGTGGTCGCCGTCACCTTCGAACCGCATCCGATCGCGATCCTCCGGCCGGCCGACGCCCAGCCCCGGCTGGCCACGCCGGGCCAGCGCCGCGCCTGGCTCGAAGCCGCGGGTGCGGATGTGGTCGAGACCCTTCCGGCCACCCGCGAGCTTCTCGACCTTCCGCCGGAGCGGTTCGTGTCGCAGTTGGTCGAGCGGCATCGGCCGGAGGTGGTGGTCGAGGGACCGGACTTTCGTTTCGGTCGTTCTCGGACGGGGACGTTGGCCACGCTCCGCGAACTGGGTCGGGCGATGGGCTTTCGGGTCATGGCGATCGACGCCGTCGAGACGGCGCTGGTGGACGGGGCCATCGTGCGCGTCAGCAGTTCGCTCGTGCGCTGGACGCTGGGCGCCGGCCGCGTCGTGGACGCCGGCCTCTGTCTGGGACGAGCGTACGAGCTCGAGGGCGCGGTGGTGCGGGGCGAACAGCGCGGTCGGACCATCGGGTTCCCGACGGCGAACCTCGATCACGGCGATCGACTCCTGCCCGCCGACGGCGTGTACGCGGGCCACGCGATTCTGCCCGACGGTCGGCGCGTCCCGGCGGCCATCAGCATCGGGACGAAACCCACGTTCGCGGGCATGGCCAGGGTGTGCGAAGCACACCTGGTTGATCACGTGCTCGACCTCGACGACTATGGATGGACGCTCCGGCTGACATTCGAGCGATGGATGCGCGACCAGTTGTCGTTCTCGAGCCTGGAAGCGCTCGTGGCCCAGATCGGCCGAGACGTCGAACACGCTCGAAGCGCGAGCAGCGGTTCGCTCGTCGCCGCCGGACAGTGAGGAACGCATGCCCACCCAGTCGCCTGCGGCCAGCTACGCCAGCAACACCACCTACCCGCGGCTGGCGGAGCGGTTGCGCCAGGCGGAACGGGTGGTGGTGCTGACCCACACGAAGCCCGACGGCGACGCCGTGGGTTCGGTGCTCGCGGTGCAGCGGGCGCTCACGCTGCTCGGCAAGCAGGCAACCGGCGTGCTGATGGGACCGGTCGAGCCGGGGCTCCTGGAATTGGCGAGACCAACCGTGCTCGAACGCCTCGAGAACGGTCCCCTCCCGGAGGAGGTCGACCTCGTCGTGGTGGTGGACACGGGGGCCTGGGCCCAGCTCGAGCCCGTGGCACCGTGGCTCCGGACGCGGCGCGACCGCACGATCGGACTCGACCACCACGCTCGCGGCGACGAGATCGCGGGGGAGCGCATGATCGATGTTCGGGCCGCCTCCTGCACGCAGGTGCTGGTGCCCCTGATCGAGGCGCTGGGCTGTCCGCTCACGGGCGGTCCGGGCGGCGTGGCCGAAGCGCTCTTCGTGGGATTGGCGACGGACACCGGCTGGTTCCGGTTCGCCAACGCCGACGCGGCGGCGTTCGCACTCGCGGCTCGCCTCCTGAAGTCGGGCGTGGACAAGGGGCGGATCTATCAAGTGCTCGAGGAGACGGCGCGGCCCAGCCGATTGGCGCTCACCTCGCGGGCCTTGTCCTCGCTGCGGCTCGTGGCCGATGGTGCCGCGGCGGTCATGTCGTTGGGAATGTCCGACTTCACCGAGACCGGCGGGGCGCTCGAAGACCTCACCGGCATCGTCAACGAGCCGATGGCCGTGCGGAGCGTGCGGGTCTCGGCGCTGCTCACGCAGACGGACCCCGGTCTCACGAAGGTGAGCCTGCGCTCGAAGCCCGCGATCGCCGGAGGGGCGGACGGGTTCGTGAACGTGAACGACCTCGCGGCCCGCTTCGGCGGCGGCGGTCACGCCAACGCCGCGGGGGCGCGGATCAAGGCCGATCTCGACGCGGCGCAAGCGCAGATCGAGCAGGCGCTGGAAGCGGCGATCAAGGAACGCTGACCGAGGGTCGAAAACGCTCTACGCTCCGTGCCCGACGGGGACCGTCTCGCTGTCGCGCGGCGCGATCTCGTAGCCGAGGCGCGACACGGCCTCCACGATCTTCGGCACGGCGGCATCGTCGGTCAGGCGCACGGTGGCCGACTCGCCTTCGAGGGACACGTCGCAACCGCTGACGCCAGGGACGTCGCGCATCTCCGCGGTGATCGCTTCGACGCAGTGGTTGCAGGTCATGCCTTGGATCGAGAACTGGACCGTCCGCACCGGCTTGGTCTCGGTGCGGGCAGTGCAGGCGGCGAGCAGCAAGGCAACGCTGGCGAGCAGGAGGATCCGGCGCATGGACCAGTCTAGGAGCGCACCACGACGGCCTTCTTGACGCCCTTGCCAAGCACCTTGGCCGCGTCGGCGCCCATCCAGTCGTCGAGCACGCCGGCGTACACGCTGCGGAAGTCCACCGTGAACTTCAGGTCGCCTCCGTCGAGGTCGGTGAGGGAGGGGTGGGTCCCCAGCACGCCGGGCTTGACCATGTCGCCGACCAGGAACATCGGGGCGGCGGTGCCGTGATCGGTGCCCTGCGAGGCGTTCTGCCGCACGCGGCGGCCGAACTCGCTGAACACCATGGTGAGCACGCGACCGCTGTTGCCCTGGGCCTTGAGGTCGCGGTGGAACGCGCCCAGGCCGTCGGCGAGCTGCCGAAGCAGGTTGGCGTGCGTGCCCGCCTGCCCCGCATGCGTGTCGAATCCGCCCAGGGAGACGTAGTACACGCGCGTCGGCATCCCGTCGCGGATCATCGCCCCCACGGTGCGAAGCTGCCGCGAAAGATTGCCTTGGGGATACTGCACGAGCGGAGCCTTGGCGACGGCAGCGCGGATGCGGTCCGACGACACTTGCGCATCCAGCGCCGTCCGCATGAGGAACGCGGCCTGCGAGTGCTCATCGACCTCCGGGAGCACGCCGGCACGGGTCGCGCTCGCGTAGGGCTGCTCCAAGGCCGGGTGCATGTCCTTCCCGAGCCATCGGAAGAGGTCGGCGGACTCGAAGCTGACGGGCTTCTGGATCTCGCCCTGCAGCGCGAGGGGCGCGTTCCGTCCGATCGCGACCGCCCCCTCGGGAACGGGCGTCCCGTTGCAGGTGCAGTCGAAGTAGCGGCCGACCCAGCCCGTTCCCTTGCCGTCGAGCCGCGCCGTCTCCCAGATGTCGGTCGAGGCGAAGTGGGATCGATTGGGGTTGGGATAGCCGACGCCCTGCACCACCGCGGCCACGCCCTCGTCGACGAGCGACTTGAACGACGCCATCGACGGATGCAGACCGATGCCTTGGCCCTGGTCGAGTTCGAGCGCCGCCTGGCCGTTGCGTCCGGGCTCGCCGATGCCGATCGCCGGTCGGTAGTTGTAGTAGTTGCGATCGCCGTACGGCACCACGGTGTTGAGACCGTCGTTGCCTCCGGCGAGCTGCACGATCACCAGCACGCGGTCCTCGGGAACGCCGGGACGGCTGCTGGTCAGGGCGTCCAGGGGGAGCATCATGCCCAGTGCCGAGTCCTGGATGAACTGCGGCACCGTCGCCGCCAGCGACGCGAGCGTCAGGCCTTGGCGAATGAAGAGGCGACGGGAGAAGGGAGCGTGATCGGCGGACGACATGGGCGGCTCCTGATGGCGGCGGCAAAGGCCTCGGGTGTCACGGCAGAAACGAGCAGGATCGATCGCGGACGGTGCACGGTGGAGACGGGCGGATCGGAAGGACTCAGCAGAGCTGGTATTCGGTGAACGCGGCGATCACCGCCACCAGCGCCGTCGCGACGTTCGTGTCGATGCGTCCGCCGTTGCGCTCGACGAACGCGACGAGACCGTCCACCCGCTCCGGACGGGGATCGCTCCCGAGCATGAAGCGGAGCAGGTAGGTGGTGGCGTCCCGGACGGGCGGCGGGCCGCCGTCAAGGGAGGGAAGGTGCGCCAGGAGGTGCGTCGGGTCGTACACCGCGTCGTCCTCCTGCCAGGCGTAGGTGTTCGGGCGCTTGCCGGTCAGGAGGTAGACGATGATGTTCTGCCGCACGAACAGCGTCGAGGTGTTGATCCAGGCGCGACCCCCGTCCCAGCCCTTCACGTTCGGCGGGAAGAACAGGTTCTGCCCCATGAGATCGCTGGCGGCGGCCAGGGCGCTCAGGTCGCGAGCGGGCGTGCGCATGGAGCGGATCGCCTGGACGACAAGCTGCACCGGGCTCTTGATCAGGGCCGCGGTGTTGTCGGGATCGTAGAAGTGCTCCGAGCGGAACAGCGCCCGCAGCACGGGCTTGAGCTGGTAGTCGCGGTCCCGCATCTCCTTCGCCAGCTTCACGATGAAGCCCTGCGTGTCCTTGTCCGGCGTGCCGGGCAGGTCGTTCACGAAGAACCGGTAGAGCTTCCACGCGATGAACTCGCTTGCCACCGGTCGCGCGAGAACGAGCCGCACGAAGTCCTCGCCGTCGAAGGAACCCGTCTTCCCGAGGATGCGCTTCTGTCCGTCGTCGTGCTCGCGGCGGTTGAACACGAACGCATCGTCGCGAAAGGTGTAGCCGGTGAGGGCCCGCGCACCCTCCTTGATGTCCTGCTCGGTGTAGTCGTGGCCTTCGCCGAGAATGAAGAGCTCCATCAGCTCGCGGGCGAGGTTCTCGTTGGGGGAACGCCGACGGTTCTGATCGTTGTCCAGGTACTCCAGCATCGCGGGATCGCGAATGATCCCGAAGCAGAGCTTGGCGAAGCTGCCGGTGGCGTTGGCACGAAGGAACTGGTTCTGGAGAACCATGTGCCAGCTGTCCTCGATCGTGCGATAGCTCGTGGCGAAGTGGCCGTGCCAGAAGAGCGTCATCTTCTCCTCGAGCGGACGGCCGGTTTCGATCATGCGCCTGATCCACCACTTCTGGATGTCCGCCATCTGCTTCCGGTCGGCCGCCTGGCGCTGGTTGCGCTCGCGCTGGAGCCGCTCCAGCGTGGCCTCGTCGCTGTTGCGGCGCGCCGTCCGCGCCGTCTCCTGCTCCTCGGCCGTGGGCGGGCGCATGATGTCCGCGCTCCACCGGTCCGTGGGCATGGCGTCGTCGCCGATCGACTCGTACTCGACGATGTAGTCGACGGCGTCGTCGAGCCCCATCGATGCCAGGGCCTGAACCTGGTCGGGGGTGCCGCCGAAGCCCGCGCGGTTGAGCAGGTGGTGCGCCTTCCAGTAGTCGAAGTCGCGCGGCTTCAGCGGTCGCAGTGAGTTGACGGCCATGGCGATCGCTCCAAGGGGTCCAGGTCGCGTCGTATGGAGACCCGAAGCGGTGTGCCGGCGCGAGCCGACGCGGGACACGCTGGCCCCGCGGATCGGCCTTCCGTCGGCGCGAAATCGATCGATCCTAGGCCCCGGTCCGCGCACCTGCGGTGCGCCCGGCCGCGAGCAGGATCGACGCCAGCGTTATCGGCAGGATCCAAGGGCGATCCCACAGGAACCCGAGTTCGTAGAGCGGTGCCAGAACGACCATTCCCACCGCAAACGGCAGCCCGCCCACGGGAGGTCGGGCGGGCCCGGACCAGGGACGCACCAGGAACAGGACGGCGGCCGGGAAGAGGAGGCCGTAAAAGACGAGCCACCGGATGTACATGTCCTTGGCGGCGGGCAGCGCCAAGAGTCCCAGCGCTGCGGCGACCACGGCCGCCGCAACCAACGCCGGGCCCGTCCAATGCGACCGGCGGGATGCGGGCGGCGCATCGGCCGCATCGAGTTCGCGCCAATGGGCGGTCACCGTGAAGATCGCCTGGACCGCCAAGTGGGCGGCAACGGCGACCCGCGCCGCGCCGGCGGGGAGGGCTGCATACGCGCACGTCAGAACGATCATCACGGCGAACGTGATGCCGAACACGGCGAAGGCGTGCCGGCTGGGCGCGGACTGGCGCGCCCGATGGAACGTGAGGTCGAGGTAGGGACAGAGAAGGAACCCGAAGGCGATGGTGGGGGCCATGGCCCAGAGCCACCAGGCGGGATCGTTGCCGTCCCAGGCGATCGAGCGAAGGGGCGCCGCGCCGACCGTGGCAAAGACGGCGAGCGACAGCGCGTACACCACGCCCGCCAGCCACGGCCACGCCCGCAGCGGCAATCGGCTCACGAACCAACCCAGGACGAGCAGGCCACCGGCGGCGCCCACTGCCGCCACGCGCCACCCGCCCCCGCCCCCCAGCAGCCAGTCGGTCGCCAGTCCGGCGAAGAAGACGTGATAGCCGATCGTCACCAGCGAGAACGCGCGGAGGATCCACGCCCCGCGACGCCGAATGCGCGCGATCCGGTCGGGGTTCGCGAGGTACCCGAAGGCGGCGCAGCCGAGCACGTTGGGCACCGCGAAGACGATGAAGCCGGGCCAACCGAAGCGATCGAGCAGCAGCACCGGGAGGAACATCCCGATGCACCACGTCCAACTGCACGCACAGTAGATGCCCCAGCCGGTCGTCGCCGCCGCGGCTCGAAGGTGGTTCATGGTCGGGGGCAGCGTACCGCGGGAACGCGTTGTCTTGGGAGCGCCGATCCGCCGGAGCGCCAAGCGCCCGGAGCACTGGTCATCGGAACGGATCGTCGAGCGTGCTCAGGCGACCGGGGCGTCGGGCTTGCGCCGCAGCTCCTTGCGCCGGACCATCGCCTTGGGCGTGCAGTGGAACGTGATGGAGCAGCGACCAACGCGAATCTCCCGGCCCTTCTTGTGGAGCTGCTGGGAGATCTCGAGCTCGAGATCGATGTTGAACTCCCCGCCCGCGGCCACCTTCTCCTCGAGGTTGTCGGACGACACGATCGTGTAGACGGCCGGGCCGTAGCAGGGCCGGAGGAACCGGTAGCTCAACTGCTTGCAGACGACGATGAAGTCGGAGCCGACCTCCGCGAACAGGTACATCCCCGCCGCCACCTCCGAGTTTCCGAGGAGGGCCGCCCCCGCCATGGCGTTGTACCAGTTGCGGTTGAACCGACGGAACGGCAGGACGGCCGAGAAGCGTCCGGCGCCGATGCGCTTCATGCTGATGCCGCTGCGGAACGCGTAGGGCAGCCAGATGAGAGAGCACACCTTGTGCCAGAAGTTGTTCCGCGTGCTCAAGCGGCTGATGAACGCCTCGGTCCGCTGCAACAGGCCGGTCGGCTTCTGGACCGGCATGGGCAGGGGATCGCCCGCGACCTCATCGGCCAAGACCGGCTGATCCAAGGCTGGTTCGATCTTCGCGGTCGACACCTGGCACCCCATGGAGGAGACCGGCGGGGTCGGCGTTCGACCCTGCGGGAAGACCGTATGCTAAGGCCCGCTGGGACCTCGTTCCAGCAAAGATCCCCTTCGGCTGAGTGGGAGCAAACCGTGCACGAGGACCGCGTCGGCGTCTGCAGTTGGAGCCTTCGGCCCGCATCGCCCGCCGACCTGGCGGCGTGCCTGCAACGCCTGGGCATCAAGGCCGTCCAACTGGCCCTGGTGCCCGTCGCCGAGGAGCCCGCGGTCTGGGGCGATGCGTTCGAGCAGCTGGCCAAGGCCGATATCAGGATCGCCAGCGGCATGTTGGCGACGGTTGGCGAGGACTACACCACGCTGCAGACGATCGCCGCGACCGGCGGTGTCCGTCCCGATGCGACCTGGCCGGCGACGCGCGAGCGGGCGCAGCGCGTCGCGGCGCTCGCGGCGGAGAACGGGGTCCGCCTGGTGACCCTCCACGCCGGGTTCATTCCCCACGAGCGGACCGCCGCCGAGCGCAGCAAGCTCATCGAGCGGCTCCGCATCGTCGCGGATCTCTTCGGCGAGAAGGGTCTCGAGGTGGCGCTCGAGACCGGGCAGGAGCGGGCGGAAACGCTGCTCGAGGCGCTCGAGGATCTCGATCGATCCAACGTTGGCGTGAACTTCGATCCCGCGAACATGATCCTGTACGGAATGGGCGATCCGGTCGCATCCCTGGCGCGGCTGGCGCCGCACGTGCGGCAGCTGCACATCAAGGACGCACGACCGACCGAGGTCGAGGGCACGTGGGGCACGGAGGTGGTGGCGGGGACGGGCGCGGTCGATTGGCCGGCGCTCTTCAAGGTGGTCAAGCGGATCGTGCCGGCGGTGATGCTCGTGATCGAGCGCGAGGCGGGGCCCACGCGGGAGGCCGACATCGCCGTCGCGCGGGACCTGGTGGCCCGGATGTTGACGTAGCCCCTTTCCCCCAACCGGCGACCGCCGTCCTACCCTTCGCCATGCCCACGTATGTCTACTGCGTCGTCAACCAGGACGGCACCGATGGCGAGGTCTTCGAGGTGGTGCAGCGCATGTCCGACCCGCCGCTGACCACCCACCCCGAGACCGGTCGCCCGGTGCGGCAGCTGATCCAGGCGCCGAACGTTGGCGGCAACTGGACCGAGGGATCCACGAAGTCGAAGCTCAGCGACAGCAACCTCGAGCGCCTGGGCTTCGCGAAGTACCAGCGCTCGGAGAAGGGCGTCTACGAGAAGCGGGCCGGGAAGGGACCGAGCCGCCTGTCCGCCGACTGACGGGCGTGTTCGACGGCGACCGGTTGCGCGATTGCCGACGACCACCGATTGCGGGATTCCGGGAGCGATCAGGCGCCGCCCACGGCGTAGCGCACGAAGCGCTTGATGGTCACGCCGGCGGGGAGCAGCTCCTTCACGGACTTCTTGTCGTCCTTGACGTACTTCTGGCCCAGGAGCGTGTTCTCCTCGAAGAACTTCCGCATCTTGCCGGAGGCGATCTTCTCGGCGATCTCGCGCGGCTTGCCGCTCTCCTCCGCCTCCTTGACCGCCAGTGCCTTGTGGGCATCGACGGCGTCCTTCGGCATGCCGGCCTCGTCGATCGCCTGCGGCGTCGGCACGTGGGCCGCGATGTGCTGGCAGATGCCCGTGCCGATCTCCGCGGGGAGCGCGCCTTCGAACTGGAGCAGCACGCCGAGCTTGCCGTCGTGGTGGATGTAGTGCGCGAAGCTGCCGCCCGACAGGACCTCGCCGCGGGCGAGCGAGATGTTCTCGCCGGTCGTGATCCGCACGTCGTCGATCCGGGCCTTCATCTTGTCGTCAACCGCCACCGGTCCGGCGCCGTGGGTCACGGCGAGCTTCGCCACGTCGGCGGTCATTCCGCGGAACGCGTCGTTGCGGGCCGTGAAGTCGGTCTCGGCCCGCAGCTCGACGATCGCCGCCTTGCCGTCGGCGACCACGACCGAAACCGCGCCCTCTCCGGCGGCACGGTCGGTGCGGGTGTCCATCTTGCCCTTCATGCGCTCGCGCAGGAGCGCCTCGGCCGCGGCCATGTCGCCACCGGTTTCGCCGAGCGCGGCCTTGCAGTCCATGATGCCCAGCCCGGTCCGCTGGCGGAGGGTCATGGCGTCCTTGGCGCTGATGTTCGTCGATTGCATGGCGGTGGGTTTCCTGGGTTGGCTCTGCGATTCGGGTGTGGGATCGGTCGTTGAAGCAGTAGGAGCGTCCCCGCGGAGCGGGGGGCGTCGTCGTTCGTGGTGGACCAGGCTGCCGGCGCGGGGAGCGGGGCGGCCGGGATTGCGTTGCCTAGGCGCCGTCTCCCGACGCGGCAACCGTCGAGGTGGGTTCGCTGGCGTGCTCCGTCGTCGGCACGCCGCTATCGTCGGCGCGGAACTGGGAACGGTTGGAGCGACGCCGCTGGGCCTGGGCCGATCCGGCGTCGCCGGACTCCTCGCCGCCCTTGTCGCCGGTGGTCGTCACCCGCTGCGTCTTGCCCTCGCTGATCGCGGCGCACAGTTCGCGCACCACGACGTCGATCGATCGCATCGAGTCGTCGTTGCCGGGGATCGGGATGTCGGCCAGGTCGGGGTCGCCGTCGGTGTCGATCAGGCACACCGTGGGGATGCCCAGGCTGCGGGCCTCGCGCAACGCGTTGGACTCGCGGTTCACGTCCACGACGACCATCGCTCCCGGGAGCTTCGTCATCGTGCGGATGCCGTTGAGGTTGCGGAAGATCTTCCGCAGCTCGCGCATGAGCTGCGACTCCATCTTCTTCGAGTACGTCTTGATCTCGCCCGTCTCGACCAGGCGCTCGAGCTCTTCGAGGCGCTTCAGCCGGTCGCGGATGGTCCGGAAGTTCGTCAGGGTGCCGCCCAGCCAACGCTCGGTCACGTACGGCATCTTCATGTCGGCGGCGTACTGCTCGATGGCCCCCTTCGCCTGCCGCTTCGTGCCCACGAAGCACACGTCCTTGCCCTCGCCCACGACTCGCGAGAGGAAGCGCTTGGCGAGCAGCAGGCCCTTGATCGTCTCCTTGATGTCGATGATGTGGATCTGATTCCGCATGCTGTGGATGTACGGCTTCATCTTCGGGTTCCAGTTGCTGCGACGCTGGCCGAAGTGAATGCCGGACTCGATCAGATCCTTGACAAGGGAAGACATGGGAGACTCCTCAGGGGCAGCGACACCGGCGGTACGGAAGCGGGTGGATCGGACCGCATGCCGATCTCGGCACCGCGCAAGGGCGCTTGATTCAGTGCGAATGCGACGGACGAACCGTCTCAAGACAGGAACATCCAGTGCCCCGCCCACTCGCGGCGCAACCGGTTCGCGATCAAGGAGCCGCAACGGGCGTCGCGGCATTCAAGGCGAAGGGACCAGTGTATCCGGTGCCCCAACCCGCATCAACCGGGCGGGAGGCGGGGTCCGGGGTAATCGGACATGGCCCGCACCCGGTCCGAGTCTGCTCCCTTGAACCCAACCGGTCCGGGCCCGAAACTGGGAGCCTGCCGTCCGCGACCGCTCGGCCGGACCAACCCCTTCGCCACCCGCGAACCGTCAACATCGCCCGACCATCGGGCTGGAGGATGCCATGAGGCAGGGTTCCCCGCTTGGAGTGTGGATCGCCGTCGCTGGGGCGGCAGGAGTTGCGCTTTCAGGAACCCCGGTCCAGGGGCAGTCCCTGTCCCGCGCCATCTTCGTGGCCAACAACGGCAACCTCGAAGGCTCGGTCACCAGCATGCTCGTCGAACCCGACGGGAGTCTCGCCTTCGTCCAGAAGGTCGTGACGGGCTCGACCCCCAGCAGCCAGGAGTTCGACCCGGGCACCAACGCCTACGCGATCTCCATCTCCGACGACGGACGGTTCCTGGCGGTCGGACACGCGACCTCCAGCAACACGGTCGAGCAGATCACGATTCTCGAGGTGGCGTCGGACGCGACGATCGGGATCGTGGACGTCTTCACGACGCCCGACAGCCCGCTGGACGTGGCGTGGATCGGGGATCGACACCTGGCGGTCACGCAGACGAAGCTCTCCGGTCCGAACAACGTGATCGTCTACGCCTACGACCCCGATGCCCATGCGCTCGACCAGGTCGACAGCGACTTCGCGGGCGCCTTCTGCACCTGGCTCGAACGGCATCCGTCGGGCGAATGGCTCTTTGCCAACGACTCGGGCGGCAACGACATCCGCACGTTCGCCGTGAATCCGGACCGAACCCTGACCCTGGTCCAGACCATGGACACCGGAAGCACCTACCCGCTCGGCCTCGGGGCCTCGCCCGACGGAAACCTGCTCTATTCCGGTGGCGGCATCAGCTCCGGCGGTCACGCGGTGAGCGGCTTCTCGTTCGCCGCCGGCAGCGGCCCGCTGAACAACCTGCCCACCTCGCCGTACGAGTCGCCCGGAAGCTCTCCCAAGCAGGTGGTGGTGTCGTCCGACAACGCCTACGCGCTGGTGGCGCACGGCACCGACGCCACCATCCGAACGTTCTCCATCACGCCGCGGACGGGCGCGTTGACCTCGACGGGTCAGTTCTTCGACGTCGGCTTCCAAGGCAGCCTCGGCGAGGTCGCGGTCATGGACGATCTCGTGTTCGCCACCGATCGCGACACGATCATCGATGGCGTGCGCGGCGTGTACTCCTTCACGCTGGCGGGCGACGGTGCGCTGATCCAGAACGGCCCGCTGGTGGACACGCAGGGCATCGGTCCGAACAGCATCGCCGTTTGGAAGCCGCGAAGCGGGAATCCCGCCGACCTCAACGGCGATGGCCTGGTGGACGGCGCGGATCTCGGCATCCTGCTCGGCGCCTGGGGAGGGAGCGGACCTGGCGACCTCAACGGCGACGGCACGGTGGACGGCGCCGACCTTGGTCTGCTGCTCGCGGCGTGGACCTGAGCCCGACCTGTCGGGCAGGTCCGATTCGGGCTCGGAGGCACTGAAAGAAGACAAGGGTGGATCCCTATGACATCGTGGTGATATCATTGTGCTGTCACCATCCAGCCTCTGAACGGGAGATCCACCATGAGTCAGGAACGGGCCATCAAGCCGCTGTCGGGCTGGGGGATGCTTGGGCTGAACCTCGTCCTGCTGCTGGCCGCGATCGGGATGTTCGCGTTCTCGATCGGGCTGCTCAACAACCGTGCCGAGGTCGCCGGGGGGCTTCTTCTCGCCCTCTCGATTCCCTGGGCGATCGTGGTGATCATCTCGCTTCGGGGGCACTTCATCGTGCAGCCCAACCACGCCAAGGTGCTGCTCCTTTTCGGCACCTACCGGGGCTCGGTGCGGGACAGCGGCTTCTACTGGGCCAACCCGTTCTTGACCCGAATCGAGATGTCGCTCCGCCTGCGCAACCTCGACGGGCAGCACCTCAAGGTGAACGACCGCAACGGGAACCCGATCGAGATCGCGGCGGTGGTCGTCTGGCGTGTGCACGACACGGCCGAGGCGGCCTTCGACGTGGACGACTTCGTTCAGTACGTCAAGGTCCAGAGCGAGGCCGCCGTCCGGAACCTCGCCAGCCACTACGCCTACGACCACGGCGAGGAGCAGGAGCTCACCCTGCGCGGGAGCCCCGACGAGGTCGCGGCGACCCTGCAGCACGAGCTTCAGGCGCGACTCGCCAAGGCGGGCGTCACCGTCGAGGAGGCTCGCCTCTCGCACTTGGCGTATGCGCCAGAGATCGCCGGCGCCATGCTCCGTCGGCAGCAGGCGGACGCCATCATCGCCGCCCGGCAGCGGATCGTGCACGGTGCGGTGAGCATGGTCGAGATGGCGCTCAAGGAACTCGAGACCAAGGAAGTGGTGGACCTCGATCCCGAGCGCCGCGCCGCCATGGTCAGCAATCTGCTCGTGGTCCTGTGTGGCGAGTCGGAAGCCACGCCGGTCATCAACGCGGGCACGCTCTACACCTGAGGTCGAAGCGTGGCCCATGGCCGACCGCAAGCACTTTCTCCTGCGTCTCGATCCGAAGCTCCACCGGGAGCTCGAGGCGATGGCGCAGCAGGAGATGCGCAGCGTCAACGCGCAGATCGAGTGGATCCTGCGGGAGGCGGTGCAGCGTTGGAGGGGGGGACGGAAGGACGAGAAGGAGCGGGGCGGGTAGGGGTCGAGTCACAGGCATCAAGGCATCGAGGCATCGAGGCATCAAGGGTTGTGCTTGCGGGGGCTGGAGTCGGGTGCCACGGCCATCCTGGCCGTGCCGAATATTCAATGGCGTCCACGACGGGGCCCGATCCGAGTGCCACCGACAGGCGCAGCGGAACGAAGTGGAGCGCAGCCTGTCGGTGCGGTGTCCGACGTCCACGGGCGTCCTTCGCGGCGCGCGCCCTGCGCACCGACTGCCCCACACCGGGGCAGTCAGTGGCACACTTCGTTCGCGGGCGTCAAACGTGGCGAAGGCCCTGCGCACTGACCGCCCCACACCGGGGCAGTCAGTGGCACACTTCGATCGGCGCAGAGGAATCAACCCCGGAACCCTCGATGCCTTGGTCCCTTGGTGCCTCGATGCCTTCGACTTCTGCTTCCTCCCGCCTACGCCGCCTTCTTGCCCGCCATTTCGACGAGGTGGTCGAAGGTGGCCGGGTCGTGGATCGCGATCTCGCTCAGCATCTTGCGGTTGAGCAGGATGCCGGCTCGCTGGATCGCGTTGATGAAGTGGCTGTAGCGCGTGCCCCGCATGCGGCACGCGGCCGTAATGCGCACGATCCAGAGTGAGCGATAGCTGCGCTTCTTCAGGCGCCGATCGCGGAACGCGTTGCGGCCGGCCCGCATGAGGGCGACCTTGGCCTGCTGCTTGAGGCGGCTCTTGGTTCCGTAGTAGCCGCGGGCCTCCCGCAGCATCTTGCGACGGCCTTGCGTTCGGGCGGCACCCTTGCGTACACGTGGCATCGAACAACTCCTTCGTTGGCTCGGCGGGGTTCGTCGGCAGGGCCGAGGACGCTTGGTCCCGACGGGCGATGGATGAAAGCCGAGGTCGCAGATGGACCTCGATCCGTGGGCCCGGTCGCGTGCCGGGCGTCCGAGTTCAGTTGGCGGCTGGCTCCGCCATCGCCGCTTCCTCGCGGGCCTTCCGCTCGGCGATCGACTGCTCCTGCGACTTCAACGGTCGGAAGAGGAGCGCGCTGAGCTTGCGCATGTCGCCGGAGCTGGCGTAGCCCGGATTCCGGTACGACTGCACCTGGATACCCGTCTTGTTGCTCTTGAGGTGGCGACCGCGCGGCGGGCGGAACTTGACCTTGCCGGACTTGGTGATCCGGATCCGCTTCAGCAGGCCCTTGTGCGACTTGGCTTTTGGCATTTGACCACCCTGCGTTTGGCTTGCGTTTGGCTTGCTCCGGACCTGGACATCTCGCGGCCGGGGAGGCGGATCCTCAGGCGAGCCGAGCAGTTTAGCAGGTGATTCCGGGGGGTCAACGCGGACGCCCCTGGAGCGCAGGCCCCCAATCGGGAGCCGGTCTCGCCGTCGGGAGGCCGTCGGCTCCCCACTGGGTGCCAGTTGGGGATTCCGTTCGGAATGGCGGGCGTCAGTGGGCCAGGAAGTTGTCCGAGGCGTCCGCTGGGGCGCTGCCCGGGCGGAGGTCCTCCCGGCCATCTCCGAAACGAACGAGCCAGAAGTTGTCCAGTTGCCCGTCCTCGTGGCGGACGATCGGGACCACGTCCCATTCGACGGCAAGCGAACCGAAGAGAACGTTCTGGCCGCGGTGGCCGTGGTTGGGGCTCGGCAGGAGAAGATCGACCGGTCGGAGTCCCATTCGCAGGTGGTCCATGACGGGGTTGCGGTCGGCCAGCACCACCTTGGTCGGCTGCTGCATCCATGGCTGGGCCTTGCCGCGAGACGGCATCGCGAAGCTGTAGCTCGGGCCGTAGCCCTGGTGACCCGGGCAGTCCAGATGGCCCAGCTCGCAGTAGCCCAGTTGCGGGAGCAGCTCGAGGTTGTCGGAGTTCCGCATGGTGTCCCACGTGCCGCCGAGGAGTCCCGCGGTCATCATCGGGAGCGAGCCGTTGGAGTCGCCGGCGTAGTTCGCCAAGGCCGTCCCCATCGAGCGCAGGTTGGCGGCGCATCCCGCATCCACCGACGATTGGCGAACCTTCGAGAGGATCGGCCAGCCGATCGAAACGCCGATGAGCAGAAGCGCGGCGATCGTCACGAGGTCGTGCAGCCGAACCCGCAGCACGCGGCCGCCGGAACGATCCACCACCGGGTCGAGGCGCATCCGCATCTCCGACTCCCGATCGTGTCGATCGATGCGGGCCATCGTGGCGTCAACCAGCGTGCCGTCGGCGTCGCTGATCGGATAGTCGTCGAGCAATCCCAGGAGGTGGAGAAGCGCCTCGCCGCGCGAGCGGTCGGTGGCGGGGAGGGCGGTCAGGGCGGATCGGTCGAGGCCTCCGGAGAGGAGCGCATCCACGATGCGCCGGTCCTCTTCCGAGAGCGTTGGTCCTTCATCCTCGACGAGGGACTGCACATCGTCGAGGAAGTCCCGATCGGGATTCGATTCGGGCTGGTGGTCGGATGGTGGTGTGAACTCGTTCATGGCGTGTGGTCCAGCTTGGCTCGGGACGTTCGCCAACCTTCGGCGAACCGGGCCACGGCAGCGTGAAGTCGGCTCTTGACGGTGCCGAGCGGGATCTCGAGGCACTCGGCGATCTGGTTGTAGCTCATGCGCTGGAAGTAGCTCAGGAGCAGGATCTCGCGGTAGTGGGAAGGCATGGCGTCCATCACCTCGCGCACCAGGTCGGAGCGCTCGACATCGGTGATTGGAGCATCCGGCGACGGGATGTCGGCCGCCATCAGGTCGACAAACGCGTCGCCCTCGCCGTCGGCGGTCGGCGCCGCCGCGGAGAGCGACAACGGCGCGCGACGCAGATTCCGGCGGTGGTAGTCGCGCGCCTTGTTGGCGGCGATGGTGAACAGCCAGGGCTTGAACCGCCGCTCGGGGTCGAACGTCCGGGCCGAGAGGTGGATCTGGAGAAACGTGTCCTGAAAGACGTCCTCGGCCGCGGCCCGGGTGCCCAGGAAGCGGATCAGGAAGTGGAGCAGGTCGTTCCGATATCGGTCCACAAGGGCCGCGAACGCGTCCCGATCGCCGCCGATGGAGTCGGTGAGGAGCTGCTCGTCGGTGCGTTCCGCCACATCGGTCTCCCGCGAAACGGGCTTGGCCTCGGGCCTTCTGGCCGTTGCCAGACTCCAATCGCGGATTCTAGTGGCTGCGCTCACCACCGCCTCGGCGCCCCGAGCGGCGGCCATCGAGGGGGTGAGGTGCAGTGGCGGGACGAACGCGCTCATGGGTACCGTGCTACGATGCCCGCCGGTCGCGGGATCGCGCGAACTTCGCCGGATCTCGCCTCGGCCTCCCCGACCTCGAAGGACCCCGCCTTCCCGGACCGTGGCTGGATTTCGGACGAGGTGGGCCGGATTGCCGGCCCTCGGATCGCCCGTATCGCTCCGTGTGTCCATCCCGCTCGCCCAGGAGTCTTCCTCGCATGGCTGTGCCTGTCTCCCAGATGTGGACCGTTGCGACCTACGTGCTGGGTCAGAGGCTGCGCGGGCGCAAGCGGTATCCCCTGGTGCTCATGCTCGAGCCCCTCTTTCGCTGCAATCTGGCGTGCGCCGGGTGCGGGAAGATCCAGTACCCGCCCCACATCCTGAAGAAGCAGCTCTCGGTGGAGCAGTGCCTGAAGGCCGTGGACGAGTGCGGGGCGCCGATGGTGTCGATCCCCGGCGGCGAGCCGTTGCTTCATCCGGAGATCGGCGAGCTGGTGAAGGCCCTCATCGCGCGACGCAAGTACATCTACCTGTGCACCAACGCGCTGCTTCTCAAGGAGAAGCTCGACGAGGGTCTCTTCGCGCCGAGCAAGTACCTCACCTTCTCCGTGCACATGGACGGCCAGGAGGACCATCACGACTTCGCCGTCTGCCGCGAGGGCACCTACGTGAAGGCGCTCGAGGGCATCCGGCAGGCCGTCCAGATGGGATTCCGGGTCACGACCAACACGACCCTCTTCGACGGCACCGATCCCAACTCGGTGCGTGCGTTCTTCGACGAGATGATGGAGGTCGGCGTCGAGGGCATGATGGTGAGCCCGGGCTACGCGTACGACAAGGCGCCGGACCAGAAGAACTTCCTCCAGCGGCGCAAGACCAACGAGCTCTTCGAGATGATCCTCTCGAACCGGCCCTCGGCCGGCCGCATCGCCGACGGGCGCCCGCGCCGCAAGTGGAAGTTCAACCAGTCGCCGCTGTTCCTCGAGTTCCTCATGGGGAAGCGCGAATACGAGTGCACCCCCTGGGGCAATCCCTGCTTCAACATCTTCGGCTGGCAGAAGCCGTGCTACCTGCTCCAGGAGGGCTACGCGGACTCGTTCGCCGAGCTCATGGACGGGACGAAGTGGGACGACTACGGGCGCGCTTCCGGGAACCCGAAGTGTGCCAACTGCATGGTGCACTGCGGCTACGAGCCCTCCGCCGTGGATCACACCTTCAGCTCGTTCGGCGGCATGTGGGGCACGGTCAAGGCCATGATCTTCGACCGCTACGCCAATCCTGCCGCCAAGCTCCGTCTCGACGAGGAGCGCCAGCGGCCGCACGGTCCGATGGCGCACCTGGTGCAGCTCGGGTTCGCGACCGACGTGAAGTCGGAGCGATCCGGCGAGCGTCCGGTCGAGCGCGAAGCCGAACACGTGGCGTAGCACTTCGCCGCCGAACTCATGGCTCCGAGGGCGACAGGATGCCGCGCAGGGCGCTCGCGTCCTCGATGGCGCCGACTCGGTCTGCGGCGTCGGCCAGTCGCCGTATCGCCTCGTGCGTCGGATACGGCGCCAGCGACGGGAACGACTCGTACTCCCGCCGGCATAGCGCGATGCAGTCCCTGGCCGCGACGTCGTCGCCCAGCTCGACCAGGGTTCGGGCCATCACCGAGCGGAGGATGGTGACGGCCGGGGCGCCGTCCGGAAAGGCGATCGCGGCCTCGGCGAGACCGGCCGCGCAGGCGGACCGGGCCGCCTCCGTTCGTCCGGCGGCGAGCAAGGCGCTGGCGTGCTTGGCCGTTTCGCTCAGGACCCGCTCGCTCAGGCCGCCATCCAGGACGCGCAGACGCTCGGCGACCGAACCAAAGAGAACCGCCGCCTCTTGGTCGCGGCCTTGGCACTCGAGCGTGATCGCCAGTCCGTCACCCACGACGATGGCCAGGAAGTGTGTCGGCTCCAAGCCGGACTCGGCCCGCTCCGCGGCGCGGCGATACACGCGTTCGGCGTCCTGAAAGCGACCCGACTCCTTGAGGTTGAAGGCGAGATCGTTGAGGGACGCGATCGCCTGCGGGTGCTCCGGTCCCATGGCGGCGTCGATGTCGGGCAGGGTGCGCTCCAGGACAGTGGCGGCCTCCGCGAAGCGCCCGGCGCTGCGAAGCGCCTGCGCCACGGCGCAGCGGCTGCGCACCGTCTCGAGATCGCGCGGACCGCGGGCCCGTTCAACCGTGTTCGCGATGTGCGCTAGGGTCGCGACCGCTTCGTCGCCCTGCCCCAAGGCGGCGAGGAGCAGCGCCTGGTCGCGCTGCATGCCGAGCAACTCCGGGGAGTCGTCGTCCAACGTTCTTCGCGCGAGGGCGATCGCTTCCGACAAGGAGGCCTCCGCGACATCGAGGCGCTCGGCGTGGAAGGCCATGGCCGCTTCGTTCCGAAGCAGTTCGGCGAGACGCAGGTGCCGATCGGGATGCTCGGTGCGCAAGCGCTCGATCGCCTCGGCGATGAGTCCTTCGCCTTCGGCTCGGGCGGCGGGCGGGCCCTGGGAGCCTCCGAGGATCAGGGCCAGGTTGGCCATGGCGTCGATCGTGTCCGGGTGCGACCGCCCCAGCGTGACGGTGCGCAATCGAAGCGATTCGCGGGCATGGCGCTCGGCGTCGTCCCGGCGCCCCAGCTTCTGGAAGGTGACGGCGAGCTCCGTGTGCACGTCGGCGCGAAGTTCGGGCTGATCGGCGAACTCCTGGTCCAGGCGCTCCTGCACGTAGCGCAGGGCTTCGACCACGGTGACGTCTCGGCCGATCGCGTCCGGCACGGGGGTTGTGAGGACGCCCAGGAAGAACTGTCGGGCCGCCTCCGCCCGCGCGGCGGCGCGTTGCGCGTCGTCCCGCTCCCGTTGCGCCGCCACCAGGCCCAACGAGGTTCCGACGACGCCCAGCGCAAGGAGCACGAACGCCACCGCCACGCCGCCCACCAGGGCGCGGTGGCGGCGGGCGAACTTCCCGGCCAGGTAGACGGCGCTGGCGGGACGCGCGGTGATGGGCCGGTCCTCGGCGAAGCGGCGCAGATCGCCCGCGAGGTCGGCCGCGGACTGGTAGCGACGGTCGCGCTCCTTGTGCAGGGCCGTCTCGACGATCGTCTCCAGGTCGCCGCGGAGCGTCGGGTCGAGCGTCCGCAATCGAGGCGGCGACGTCTCGCAGATCGTGCGCATCGCCTCGAGTGGCGGCAGCGTCTCGACCTCGAGCGGCAGCCGTCCGGCCAGGAGCTGGTAGAGCACGACGCCGAGGGCGTACACGTCCGAACGCACGTCGATCTCGGGGGCGCTGCCGCTCGCCTGCTCGGGACTCATGAACGGGATCGTTCCGACCAGTTCGCCGGTTCGGGTGTGGACGGCGGTGACGGCGAGGTCGGAGTCCATCGCCCGCGCGATGCCGAAGTCCAGGACCTTCGGCTGCCCCGCCGCATCCACCATGATGTTGGCGGGCTTGAGATCGCGGTGGACCACGCCCATGAGGTGCGCATGGTGCACCGCGTCGCAGATCCGCGCGGCAAGGCGCAGGCGAGCGGGACGGCCGAGTGCGCATGCGGTCGCGTGTTCGAGCAGCGACAAGCCGTCGACCAGCTCCATGGCGATGAAGGGCTGAGGGCCAAATCCGCCGTCGTGCGTGCCGATCTCGTAGACCTGCGCGATGCCCGGGTGCTTGAGTCGCCCAAGGAGGTGTCCCTCCACCATGAAGCGGCGGACCATCGTGCGCGAAGCGAGGCCGGGACGGATCACCTTGAGGGCAACGAGCCGATCGGGCGACGTCTGCCGAGCGCGGTAGACGGTGCCCATGCCGCCGTCGCCCAGCACGCCAAGCACCTCGTAGCCCCCGATGCGCTCGGGCAACTTCCGCCGATCCGAGCGCCCGGAGGGAAGCGGTTCGCCGGACGGAACGGCGGGTCCGTCGAGGGACGAGCCGGCCTGATCCCGGCGCAACAGCTCGAGCAGTTCGTAACGGAGTGCGACATCACTGCCGCACGCACGATCGAGGAACGCCGCGTGTTCGTGCGGCGGGAGCTCGCATGCCGCCAGGAAGAGCTCGGACAGTCGCCGGTGCCGTTCCGCTGCCAGGTCGGGCTCGTTCATGCACCGGCTCCCGATCCCAACTCGCGTTCGAGCCACGCGCGGGCGAAGCGCCATTCTCCCTTGACGGTGCGGGGCGAAACCCCAAGCACCTCGGCGGTCTCCTCGACGCCGAGGCCCCCGAAGAAGCGGAGATCCACGATCCGGGCCTGGCGCGGATTGAGCGCCGAAAGGCGCTCAAGCGCCTCCTCCAGCACCAGGAGGTCCACGTCGGCGGCGGGCGCCGCGACTTCCGCCGCCATGTCCACGGCGACCCGCTGGCCGCCTCCGCGCTTCGCGGCGCCGTGACGCCGCGCGTGATCGACGAGGATGCGGCGGATCGTCTGGGCCGCAATCGCCATGAAGTGTGCCCGGTCGTTCCAGCGGACGCGCGTCTGGTCGATGAGACGGAGATACACCTCGTTCACCAGGGCGGTCGGCTGGAGCGTGTGTCCGTGGCGCTCGCGGGCCATCTGCCGCTCGGCGATCCGGCGCAGCTCCTCCTGCACGAGGGGCACCAACGCCTCCGCCGCCAGCGGATCGCCATCGCTGGCCCGCGTGAGCGAGCTGGTAGCGGCCAGATCGGGCCTGTCCATCGGAGGGCCTCCCCTCGCGGCGCCAGCCATCGCGCCTCGCGACCCGATCGACTATACGGCCCGGCCGCACCCGGGCAAGACTGGCTGGCGGGGCCCTCCGATGCGATGTGTCGAATCCTTGCCCCTGTCCGGTGCCGCCTGCGCATAAGGACAGGAGGCAACGGGTCGGGCCCCGCTGGCCGCGACACGACCGCCGAGCGAGGTGACTCGACCATGACCAGAGACCATTCGTTCATGCTGGTTCGCCTGGGGGCGATCGCGGCACTTTCGTACAGCGCCCAGGCGACCGTGATCCACGTTCCGGCCGACCAACCGACGATCCAGGGCGCCATCAACGTCGCCGTGAATGGGGACACGGTGCTGGTGGCGCCGGGCGGATATGCGGAGACGATCTCCTTCCTCGGGAAGGCGATCGAGGTTCGCGCCGAGCAGGACGACGACCCCACCCTGACGGTGATCGACGGATCGGGCTTCGGGGCGGTTGCGGCCTGGGTGGCGGGAGAAGGACGGGACACCAAGCTCGTGGGCTTCACGCTGCAGAATGCGGTGCTGGAAGGCGTGGCGATCATCAACTCGAGTCCGACGATCGTGCGCTGCCGCATGGTGAACAACGGCGGCGGCGCCGTCGCGCACGGCGCGTTGATCAACGACGGCAGCCCCCTCTTTCGGGAGTGCCGGTTCGTCGGCACCGCCATCG
>JAGQOG010000181.1 GCA_020427695.1 Phycisphaerales bacterium | reverse complement strand
GCTTCGACCGGACCGACGGCTTTGCGGTGCGCTTCCTCGATCTCGAAGGCAGCGATCGAGATCGGCTGTCGCAATTCCTCGAGACGGAGTCGGCTTAGGAGGGTACCGGGTACCGGGGACCTGGGATTGGGGATCAGACGTAAGGCGGCGGCGCCGGGGTTCGTTCAGAAACGTCGCTCGTCGGGGCACCGGTCCGTCCAAATACCCAATACCTAATACCCGTCCCAATCAGCCGCCCGCAAGCGTGCCGACGATCGGCCAGGTCGCTTCGCGCCACCGTGGATCGTCGTGGCCCATCACCAGCCCGGCGGTTGCCAGGTAGATCGCCAGGTCGCGGGCCGGGAACTGCTCGGTGAGCGCCGGGATGGTTGCCTCGAGCGCCGCAGGCTCCGGGAACGGGTACTCCTCGACCTCGACGATGCCGTCCTCGTTGGGGACACCCCACGCTCCGAGGCAGGCCGCCATCAGTGGGCGACGTTCGGTCAGGTGGAACACCGCCAACGCTTCGGTCCAGAGCGTCACCAGCTCAGGGTCGTGGAGGCGCGACACCGTCCATGCAGCCTTCTTCGACGGCGGGGCGTCCTTCACCTTCTGGGCGCGAAAGCGAATCGCGTTGGCGAGGATCGGCACGGCGTTGCGACGCGCCTCGGGGGTCGCATGGCGCCAGAAGCACGCGGCGATGTCTTGGCGCTGCTCAGGGCTGCAGAGCTCCGTGAGAATGCGGCGGGTAGTCCAGGTGTTGTCCATTGGGCGGCTCCGGCTCAGGTCGTCGAAAGGCGAATCCTACTCAACCGCGGCGGTGGGGGCGACCCCCATCGGACGACTCAGGCCAAACTGGGGATGCGCAGCCGGCTCGAGTGGTCCGGCGATGACCGCTCGGCGGATTCCCCGCAGCGCGCTCAGGAGCACCAGGGACTGCACCGTGCCGAGCTCCTCGAGGCGGAGGGGGCGTTCCCGCAGGCGCCCACGTCGCACCAGCTCGCCCCTCAAGACGCCCGGGAGGAGGCGCCCATCGGCGGGGGGAGTCCACCATCGGCCGTCGAGCAGGTAGGCGACGTTGGCGATTGTGGTTTCCGTGATGCAGCGATCCTGATCCCACAGCAGCACGTCGTCGAGGGTCGGGTCGAGGCGCCGAACCGGGTCTGCGAGCTGGTCGTAGATGCTCCGGTTGGTGGTCTTGTGGCCGAGCTGCCAGGTCGCGGGCGGGAGCGGGTCGAGTGCCAAGCGCAACCGCACCCGCGTCGCGGCGGACGGCGGCAGGGGGCTCAGCTCGGTCGCGAGGCCGCCTCTTCGATCGAGGAGGACGCGCAGGCGGCCGGTCGCGGAACGGCTGTGAGCGACGGCCGCTCGAATGGGGTCGAGAGGCTCTACGGGCATCGGGAAGCCGAGGGCGGTGGCCGACGCGCGGAGGCGCGCCACGTGGGAATCGACCCACAGCGGGCGACCGCCGCCAACGCGGATCGTTTCGAACAGGCGCAACGACGGCTCGCCGATCGACGAGAGGACACGCGCCTTGGCGCGGCATTCGGCGTATTCGGCGGCGGCGACCGAATCCCAGGTGATCCCACTGCCGACGCCGTACAGCAGGCGGCCGCGGTGTCGATCGATCGTGGCGGTGCGGATGGCGACGTCGAACTCGAAGTCCGGTCCGGGGCCGAGGCGGCCGATCAT
>JAGQOG010000180.1 GCA_020427695.1 Phycisphaerales bacterium | reverse complement strand
GCCCAAGCCGGGTGAGCGGATGCACAAGGTCGCGCAACTGGCGTTGGCTCGCGACGACCGCGACGCGTACCGGCGACTCGTGTCCACCTGGCAGGATCCGGCGTCCCTCGTGATCGACGCGGAGGAGCGCTCGTCGGCCGTGGACGATCCGGTGGGGGCTGCCGCGTTGCCGGACCTGCTGCGCCGCATGATGCTGCTCGATCAGCGCACGTATCTGCCGGACGATCTCCTGGTGAAGCTCGATCGGGCCAGCATGGCGGTCGGCCTCGAGGCACGGGTGCCGATGCTCGACCATCGAGTGGTCGCGCTCTCTTGGCGCATTCCGCCCGCCTTCAACGTGCGGGCCGGGGTCGGCAAGCGCGTGCTGCGCCGCGTGCTGGCGCGGAAGGTACCGGACGAACTCGTCGAGCGGCCGAAATCGGGGTTCGCCGTGCCCCTGGCCGAGTGGCTGCGGGGACCGCTTCGCCCCTGGGCCGAGGGGCTCCTGGACGAGTCGAGGCTGAAGTCGGACGGACTGCTGCACCCGCGGCCGGTGCGACAGGCGTGGGAACGGCTTCTCGCGGGCCGGGGGAATCCGCACGGCGTGTGGGCGATCCTGATGCTGCAGGCGTGGCTCGCGGCGCGAAGCACGAGCGTGCCGTCGAACGACAGCCGTCGCAAGGAGGATCGCTGAGCATGCGCATCGTCCTCGTGGGCAAGAACGCCGACCACGTCCTGGCCTACCGCGGGAGCCTCATCCGCGCGGCCCAGGCCCGGGGACACGAAGTCCATGCGATCACCGGTCCTTCGCGGCTGGGGACGGCTCCGGCACGGCTGGCGGAGGTCGGCGTCCCCCTGCATGTCGTGCGCTTCGACGGTGGGGGGGCCAATCCGATTCGCGATGCGCTTTCGTTGCGGGCCCTCACCCGGACCATGCGGCGGCTGCATCCCGACGCCGTCCTCTGCTACAACCCCAAGAGCATCGCCTACGGTCCGATCGCCGCCCGCGCCGCCGGTGTTCGCCGCGTGGTGGCGATGGTGACGGGCCTGGGATACGCCTTCACCGGCTCCGGGCTGCGGCGGCGGCTGGTGCGCCTCGCATCCACTCGGCTGTATCGTCGCGCGTTCGCTCGCTGCGACGTCGTCTTCCTCCAGAACCCCGACGACCGCGATCTGCTGCGCGAGCTCGGATGCCTGCCGCCGCCCGCACAAGTGCGCCTGCTTCCGGGCTCGGGCGTGGACCTCGAACGATTCACGGAGCAGCCGCTGCCGCTGCGCACCCGGTTCCTGATGATCGCGCGGCTCCTGCGCGACAAGGGCGTGCCGGAGTTCGTCGCGGCGGCGCGACAGGTCCACGTCACGCACCCCGCGGCCGAGTTCGCGTTGATCGGCGGCCCCGATCCCAATCCGACCGCGGTGCCTGCGGTGGAGATCGAGCGCTGGCGCCGCGCGGGCGTGCCGGAACTCGTCGACGAGGTCGAGGACGTTCGGCCACACCTCGCCGCCTGCACGGTGTTCGTGCTGCCGTCGCACCGCGAAGGCACGTCGAAGGTGATGCTGGAGGCGATGGCCACCGGTCGAGCGGTGATCACGACCGACGCTCCCGGATGCCGGGAGCCGGTCGAGCCGGGCGTGAACGGCCTGCTCGTAGCGGTGGGCGATTCGGAGGCGCTCGCCGAGACCATGCGCCGCCTTGCCGACGATCGGGCGCAGGTCGAGCGGATGGGGCGCGAAGGCCGCCGCATCGCGGAAACCCGCTACGACGCCAGGGTCGTGGATGCGGAAGTGATGGCGGCGCTCGAGGGCTGCTAGGGCCCGTTGCGGCGGAGCCAGCGGCCGATCAACGCGGCAACGAGCGCGGCGGGCACGAACGCCGACAGGAGCACGAGCGGCAGCAACAACAGCCAGCCAGCCGGCATGAGCATCCCGCCCGAGATGAGCCAGTTTGCGAGAATGAAGACCACCACCGGTCCCAGAGCGGCACCGGACGCGATCGCGACAGCGTCGGCGAGCCGGCGGCGATACAGCGAGAACGCCCCCATCGCCAACCCGACGGCGACGAGCGTGATCAGTCCAGTCATCCGGCCCGAAAGCGCTGGCCAGGCGACGGTGGCGCCATGCCCTGCGACCGTGACGATCGCCGACACCGCCATGGCCACGAGGAGGCACGGCAGGGGACGGCTGGGACCGGGATCCGGCGTCGCCCGGAAGGTGGATGGCTCGGCCGGATCGAACGGGACCCCGCACTCGGCGCACCGCCTGCTTTGCCGGTCCAGTGGGTAGTTGCACCGCCTGCAGTACATGCGATCGCGCCGTTCCGCCCAACGCCCGCGATCGGTCGCGCACAGGGGGCTGGGGTGCCGCGTAGGAAGGCCTCAGATGCTCAGGCTGCCTGAAGCGGAGCAAGCTCCGCCTGGGCGACAGGACCAAGGCCAATCTCAGCGAGCGCGCTGTTGAAGGCCTCGAGGGTCAACAGGCGAGGGGCAGTGATCTCAATCCCGATGGGCCGATCGTGCTCGTCGAAATCGACGACCAGACCCGGTTCGATGCGGCGCGAGCGATAGGACTTCTGCCCCGCGGGTCGGGGCAGGTAGTAGTACGCCGCCAACGCTCGGCCATGCCGAAAGGTGACTTCGAGATAGGGCTGGTTCATGGCTGCGACGTGCTGACGGGATAGGCAGTGACAACGAGAACGACCCCAACCGATTCATCTGGCTCGAGGATGACCTCCCAGCGCCGGTCCAGATGCCTGGTGGCCACGATCCATCGGCCCGCCTCGATATCGGGCCGAAGGCCAGTGGCCTCGTCAAGCATACGGCGAAGATCAACTTCGGAGAAGTCGCGATCGACCATTCGCCTGAGGACATGGGCGCTCAGCTCCAACTCCCGATCCCACCATGCGGGCCAGGTCGGCTCAGAAGGCATCGGTCGATCCATCGCACCTCCTTGCGGTCAGGTCGACTGGTGGGCCTGGGCTGCGCCGACATGCGACGACTTCGTTGACACGGTGAAGGTCCGCGCCGCCGAGCCAGTCGGACTCGAGCTCGTCAACGGACGGAGGACGCTCACGCACGGCCGCCTCCCGTATCGCAACACCTCCGGCCGCGCACCGTATCGGCCGCCGTTTCGGGCGCCGGACGGACCGTCTCCTGCGGACCCGCTTCCGATGGGCGCGAAGCGTTGTCGAAGCCGAAGCAGACCCTCCGGCCCCACGGGTGGTCGCGTTCCTCCTCCGAGTACGCCGACGTGTAGCCCCGAACCACCCGGCGCCAGAATGCGATGGCTCGGGCATGGGTCGGATAGGTCACGATCTCCCAGGTGCCCTCGTGCATTCCGAATCCGCGAACGGCGGCCTCCTCGGCAACACCTCTGCCGCGGTAGGCATGCAGCACGAAGAACTCGTGCACGACGAAATCGGCGTCGATCGCGTCGGCCAGGCACGCACGTGCGGCGATGAGGTTGAAGCCGGCGGGGCGCCCGTCCGCCAGGATGAGGTACGGGAAGAGCGCTCCGGGTTCCGTCCACCACCGGGCTTGGCGTGCGGCGTGAGCCGCCAACGTCGTCACACTGTCGTCGACGCCGAACAGGCCATGGCGATTGGGGATGCTCGATGCGAACTCGGATACGTCATGCTGATACAGCGGCCAGAGGTTCTGGATGACGTGGGCATCGGTGGCATCCGACAGCTTGAGTTCAACGCTCATGGCGGCGTCCCGAGGGGCCTCGTCGAACGATCCACCCAACCGGGGATTCGACTGGTTCGTGGAACGGCGATCGCGGAGGCGCCGGCAAACCCCCGTCCCTGTACAGGCGTGCCACCGGTTCAGCCGAACCACGCGGCCAGGAGGAGACCGAGGTCCGCGCCGTCCACCATGCCATTGCCGTCGAGATCGCCGATGCCCTTGCCGCCCCAATTGCCGAGCAGGATTCCCAGGTCGGCGCCGTCCACGGTGCCGTCGCCGTTGAGATCGGCCGGATCGCCGCCGCAGTCGTCGAGCACGCCGTCGCCGTCGGCGTCGAGGCCGGGGTTCTGGATGATCTGGATCAGGTCGGTCACGCCGTTGTTGTCGCAGTCCTCAACGGGGCCCTGGTACCCGGCCGCGAAGAGGACCGCGTCGTCCACGTCCACCACGCTGTTGCCGTCGAAGTCCATCATCTCGTACCCGGGAAGCAGTGGGCCTCCGTAGCAGACGTGCAGGGCCGGGAGATCGACGAGGTCGACGGAGCCGTCGCCGTTGAAGTCGCCGAGGCGCGACGGCGGATAGATCGCCCAGGTGGCGTTCGTGGGAAGGTTCGTCAGGGTTCGGGTCGGACCGCCCCCCGGCCACCGAACGATCGCCTCGTCCACCGTCAACGCCTGGTCCACGCCGAGGTGCACCGTCAGCTCGTTCTGGCCGAGGTAGCCGTTGGCGCCGGAGAGAACCTCTCGCAGCTTCCATTCCCCAGCAACCTGCGAGTTGATGGTGGCGCCGATCGCCGCCGTGTTCGGTCCCTCGCCGACGACGCGGTACTTGACCCAGCGCCGCTCCTCGCCCTCGTGGTTGATGAAGAGCTGCACGTTGCCGCCGGTGTTGTTCAGGAGAAGGTCGAGGTCGCCGTCGCCATCGATGTCCGCCACGGCCGAGCAGAACGACCAGAAGTTGGAGAAGCCGGTCGTGCCGCCCGCGGCGGCCTGCGCCGAGACGTCCGTGCATGGCGGCGTCCCGGAGTTGGCGAAGAGCTTGTTCCCGACGTTCTGGTTGTTGACGTAGAGGTCGAGCCAGCCGTTGTTGTCGAAGTCGAAGAAGATGCAGCCCCAAGAGGTGATGTACTCCGAAACGCCCCACTCGACGGCGGACTCCACGAACGTGTTGTCGCCCTGGTTCAGGAGCAGCGGATTGATGCCGAAGATCGGCGGGTTGCTGGCGGCGATGTTCGTGGTGTAGAAGTCGGTGAAGCCGTTGCCGTCGAAGTCGCCGACCGCGAGGCCCATCGAGAAGAGGTGCACGTCGGCGCCGGAGCCCTCGGAGATCTCGACCATCTGCCCGTCGTCGTTCCGCCACAGCCGGTTGCCCTGGAAGAACGGCGGAAGGTGCCCGCGGTCCTGCACGAGGTACAGGTCGCAATCGCCGTCGTTGTCGATGTCGGTGAACGCCGGGCTGAATCCGTAGCCGATGCTGTTCACCGTCTGGGCCACGCTCACGTCCGCAAACGTTCCATCGCCGTTGTTCCGGTAGAGGCGGTCCGTCTTGCCGGCGGTGTTCGGCACGATGCCGTCGTAGTTAGCGATGAAGAGATCGACCCAGCCGTCGCCGTCGAAGTCGCCCCACGTGCAGCCCTTGCCGGCACCGGTGTCGCCCACGCCCGCGGTTGCCGTGACGTCGGTGAATGCGAGGTTGCCCACGCCGCGGAAGAGCTTGTTCCCGGCCGCGAGCTGGGTGAAGTTGATGTCCAGCACACCGTCGCCGTCGTAGTCGGCCACCGCGAACCCGGAGTTTTCGGGGAGGATCGGGATGCCGCTCGACGCACTTCGGTCAACGAAGGTCCCGCCGATGTTCTCGAAGATCCCCACCGCTCCAGTTGACTTCCCGAGGATGATGACGTCAGGATCGCCATCGCCGTCGAAGTCCGCGAACCCGCAGCCCCAGCCGAGGTACCCGTACGCGGTGGCGGAGGGGTAGTTCATCACCGGGTAGATCAGGCCACGGGCCGCCGCCTCCTCGGTAAAGGGGGCCACTTGGCCGTTCGCCAGACTGCAACCGCCGATCGCAGCGATCGCGCCGAGTTTTCGCCAGTCAGTCACGTGGTCGCTCCTTCCCGCCAGGATCCGCAGCCCGCCCGTTGAGGCGTGGTCTCAAATATAGCCCTGATCGTCTCGGTTCCCAAGGGATTCACCAGGTCGCTGGGCGGCAGTCGATCGAACCGCGCCCAATTCCGTTGACGGCCCCCTTGCCGGCGGAGATATTGGGTCTCGTTGGAACGGGCGGTGTCGTCTTGTGGGAGAGATCGGCATCGACCGGCTGGTGGAATGGGGCCTGCGTGGGAGCAGGCGAGTTGTGAACTCGAGACCACGCGGTTGGTGACCGCGGGGGAGGTCTTGTGAAGATGGGCAACATTCGTGTTTCGCGATGGTGGATGTCGTGTGCGCTGTTCTCGGTCGCCTCCACGCAGGCTCCGGGGCAGATCGCAGTGAACGATGTCACCGCGGTGTCGGGAGCCGAGTTCTTGCACACGCCGGCATTTCTGATGATCCCGGGGATCCAGGACTGGATGCCGTCGGGAATCGCCGTCGGCGACTTCAACCGCGACGGTTGGCAGGACATGTTCTGGCTGGGCGGCGGGGGCGTGCCCGACAAGCTCTACATCAACAACGGCGACGGCACCTTCGCCGAGCAGGCGCAGGCGTGGGGGGTTGCCGCGCTTCACGGCGGCTGCGGCGCCTGTGCGGGCGACTACGACGGCGACGGCTGGATCGACATCTACGTCACCAGCTTCGGCACCGCACAGACGAACCAGGGCGAGCTCGGAAAGAACCGGCTCTACCACAACAACGGCAACGGCACGTTCACCAACGTCGCGGAGCAGGCCGGGGTGAACTACACCTCGTACATCCTGTCGGCGGGATACGGAGGCGCCTTCGGCGACTACGACCTCGACGGCGATCTCGACCTGTGCGTCACCGCGTGGTACGCCTCGGCTCAGGGCAACCGGCTCTACCGCAACGATGGCGACGGCACGTTCACGGACGTGACCGGCACTGCGATCACCTTCCCGAATCCGCTGTGGGGCTTCCAGAGCTGCTTCGCCGACATGAACGAGGACGGCTGGCCGGAGCTGCTGGTCTCGGCCGACTTCGGCACCAGCCAGTTCTACCGCAACAACGGCAACGGGACGTTCACCAACATCACACAGGCGTCCGGCACCGGCAAGGACGAGCACGGCATGGGCCAGTGCGTCGGCGACTTCAACAACGACGGGCACCTCGACTGGTACGTGACCTCGATCTTCCAGGACAACTCCTCGCCGCGGCTCCCGAACACGGGGAACAAGCTCTACATCAACCAGGGCGCGAACGTGTACGAGGAGATCTCGATGGCCGCGGGCGTGGATGACGGCGGCTGGGGCTGGGGCGCGGTGGCCGTGGACCTCGACCACGACACGCACCTCGACATCGTCGAGGTCAACGGACGCCCGGGATCGGTCGAGTTCGCGGGCGAGCAGGAGTACGTGTTCCGAAACAACGGCAACGGGACATTCGCCGAGGTGACCAACGACTGCGGATTCACCGTCGCGGCGGAGGGGAAGTCGGTCGTCACCTTGGACTACGACGGCGACGGCGACCTCGACCTGGCGGCTGGATTCAACTCCAGCTTCAACAAGCTCTACCGCAACGAGAGCGGCGTGCTGGGCAACTGGCTGCACCTCTCCTTCAACACGCAGAACAACCCCCGCATCGCCCCCGACGGCTTCGGCGCCAGGGTGACGGTGACGGCGGGCGGCCAGTCGTTCGTTCGATTCGTGGACAGCGGACCGGGCTTCCTTGGCACGGGGGAGATCTGTGCCCACTTCGGTCTCGGCACCATCGAAATCGCGGACGAGGTCAAGGTTCTTTGGCCGCGGGGCTACGTCACCGTGCTCCATGATGTCCCCGTGAACCAGCGGTTGACGATCCAGGCGCCCTCGCTTGGCGACCTCGATGGCGACGGGAGCGTGGGCGGTGCGGACATCGGCGAGCTGCTCGGACGTTGGGGTCCGGTGCAGTCCGCATTCGATCTCAAGGCCGACCTGAACAACGACCACATCGTGGACGCCGCAGACCTGGGTCTGCTCCTCGGACTCTGGGGGACGTGAGGAAAGCGCCCGCGCTGGAGCGGATGGTCGGGCGAGCCTTGGCGGCCCCGGCGGACGCCGTGCATTCCTAAAGCACTGGCTCGCGCGGCGGCACCGGCGGCTTGAGCCCCAGCCAGTTGTGGATGGCGAGGAGCAGCCGTTGGAGGTCGGGGAGCGCCAGCAGTTCGTCTCGCTGCTCGCGCATGATCCGCGGCTTGTCCGTGATCACGCCTTGCACGCCGCGGTACATCAGCGTCGCCAGGCTGGCCGGGTCGTTCACGGTCCAGGCGTGGACGCGCTTTCCGGCGCGTTCGGCGGTCGCCACGAAGTCGGTCGTGGCCAGGCTCTCGCGGACCATCAGCATGTCGACGTCGATTCGCGCGAGATCGCCGATCGAGTCGAAGACGATGAAGCCGGTGCGCTGCAAGGGATCGGCGCGCCGCACCTGCATCAGACCTTCGAGCGACAGGGAGGTGATGACGCATTCGTCGGTGAAGTCCTTGGCCTGGATCACCGCGACCGTGCGCTCGGCCAGGCGGTCGTCGTGGCCGTTGAACTTCAGCTCGATGTTCAGCGTCGCCTTGCCGCGCACGAGATCGATGACCTCGGCCAAGGTGGGCACACGCTCATCGCGGAAGTCGGACCCGAACCAGGAGCCCACATCGATCGAGGCCAGCTCGTCCAATCCCACCTGCCAGATCCCCCTCGGATCGTTCGCGACGCGCTTGAGGTCCGTGTCGTGGATGACGACGATGCGGCCGTCCGCGGTCTCCTGGACATCCAGCTCGATCCAGTCGGCGCCGGCGTCCAGGGCGGCTCGGAACGCAGCCATCGTGTTCTCCGGCGCATGAAGGCTGTCGCCGCGGTGGGCCGAGATCGCGATGGAACGTGCCTCGTAAGTGCTCGCGAGCAGGGCACCGCACACCGAGGCCGCGGCGAAGGCGGCCGCGAGCGCGATGACGACCAGGAGAGCGCCCTGGCGCAGGCGGCTCCGTTCCTCGGCCGGCGCGGTTGCCGGGGCCCGCGGGCGGTCGGCGATCGTCGTGGACGCTGCCTCAAGGCGCCGATCGATGACCAGCAGCACGAGCGCGCCCAGGACCTGCTCCACCAGGAGCATGGCCGCCGCGACCGCCGAGGCGGCGATGATGACGACGGCGGCGGTCATCGCGGCGGCGAACATGGAGTCCCATTGCCGCTTCACGAACGAGCCGCCGATCCGCAGCAGGAGCCACTCGAGTGCGAAGCCGAGCACGAGGACGCCCGCGACGACGAGCAGGCGGACGATCAGGATCCGGATGAGGCTGCCGCGGGTGAGAAGCGTGCTCCGACGCAGGGCAATGCGCGGTGCGTGGCCGTGTCGGAGGCACATCGGCAGCGCTGCCGACCACCGCAACTGCAGCCTGACGAAGAGCGCCGCTCCGACGAGTGCCGGCGGTGCCGCCGAGGCGACCCCCATCCAGAACCGCGGCGGTCGCACGGTCCAGAGGTAGTTGAGATCCACCCCGTGGAGGACCACGAGCACCACCGCGCCGACGGCGGCCACGAAGGGGAGGACCGTGATGGCGGACAGGAGGAGTCGCCAGAGCGTCAACGCGAGGATCTGG
>JAGQOG010000179.1 GCA_020427695.1 Phycisphaerales bacterium | reverse complement strand
TCAGTGCCATCGCGCCGGCGGCGGTGAGCGCGAGCGCAGACGAGGGTCGCGTGGGATCGACGGTGCGGACCAGCCGCCACGTCGCCGGCACCGCCGCAACCGACGCCAGCAGCGCGGGGAGGCGCAAGGTGGCCTCGTTCACGCCGAACACCTCGATCGACAGCCACGACGCCAAGGTGTGCAGCACGTGGTTGCTTTGGACGAAGTAGTTCGCCACGATCGGACCCGGTCCGTGGACGGCGAAGTCGAGGAGCGCACTGATCTCGTCGTACCAAAGGCTCTCGCCGATCCGCGGCAGGCGGACGGTCAACGCCAGCAGCGTCAGGAGGACCATCGCGAGCCGTTCGCGGCCCGTTGGCGCAGGCTCGGACGGCACAGGCTCGACCGGCTGGGCGGCACGCAGTCCGGGAATCGCCCCCAGGAGCGCCAGTGCGAAGACGACGAGCATCCCGCGCAGGAAGACGGCACCCTCGATCGTCGTCGCCGGTACGCCCCCCCCGCGCTCGGCGCGAACCGGATGGACGAACCATCCGGTCCACGACTCCGTCGGCACGAGCATCGCGACGGCAAGCGACGCCGCGGCCGCCACGAGTGGCACGGCCATCCATCGACACGATCGCGCACTCGCCGGCATTCCGCCCATGATGACAGACCTGCCTTCCGCGGCAAGGCTACTCCGCCGGGCCTTCGACCTCGGTCGCGATGCTGGTCAGGATCGGCCGGTCGATCGATCCCATGTTCGGCCGCACGGCCATGGGTCCGACGGCGATCGGCTCCGGATGCGTCGTCTCGGCGGTGACGCGGAACAGCAGTCCGACGGTGAAGAGGCGCATCAGCGTCGAGGCGCCGAACACGATCATGTAGCCGCGCATCGACTGGTCGAAGCCGAGGAGGATGCCCGCCCCGACCAGCGAGCCGAAGATGATCGAGCCGGCGTTGGCGAGATTGAAGAGCGTAAGCACGCTCGTGCGCTCGTCCTCGCGAATGGTCTCGAACATCAGCAGGAACGTGGCCAGCTCGTAGGCGCCCCACACGAGGCCGGCAAGCACCTGGACCAGTACCAGCGCCCAAAGCTGCTCGGTGAACATCCAGAGCGACGCCAAGGGGATGAGACCAAGCCCCGCGCCGTGCAGGATCCGCCGGGATCCCGTGCGCTGGGCGATGCGCCCCCACAGCGGCAGGAAGATGCTCTTGGAGACGAAGGACGTCGAGAGGAGCAGCATGTAGGCGGACTTGCTGAAGCCGAGTTCGCTCAGCATGTACGGATTGAAATACGCCGCCGACACCTGGACGCTGACCTGCACCGCCAGCATGTAGGTGAGAAGGCGCATGTCCGGCCCGTGGTGGAGCCGTCCGAGCAGCTCCCGGGCGGGCACACGCCGGTGCCCGTGCACCGTGTTCTCCGGTTCGCTTTGCCGGGCCAGGCAGGTCGTGGACGCCAGCCGCGTGAGTCCGCCGATCGCGAAGAGCACCGCGAAGGCCATGAGCAGGTGCCCGTCCGATTCGCCCTTCGCCAAGACCGCTCCGCCGACGAGGATGCCGACGAGCGTCGCCAGTTGGCACAGGCGGCTTCGTCGCCCGAAGTACCGCGCTCGGATCCGGCGCGGGATGATCATCCCCATCCACGTGTTCCAGGCCGGACCGGCCGACATCGCCGACGCCCAGTAGACGGCGGCCACGCCGAACACCGCCCAGACGGGAATGCGCCCGACGACGGCGGCGATGAGCAGCGGAACGAAGCTGATCGACTGGAGGGTGGCGCACAGCAGCACCCAGCGCCGGTGCGTTCCGAGTCGCCGCACGCCCCACGGCGTCGCCAGTTGGAGGAGCGCACCCGCGAGGAGCGGTACGGTGGCGATCAGGCCGGCAACGACCTCGCCCATGCCCAGCGCAAGCGTGAACGCCGGCAGGTACGTCTCGCCAACGCCGACCATGAACGAGTACAGCACGCCGTCGCCGGTCACGTAGCGGAGGTCGTGCCGAAGCACACGCTCGGCGGCGACCTCGCGCGTCTCGCGACTCGTGCTGGACCGGGTGCTCCGCGTCACTTCGACCAGCGCACCTCGAGCCGATAGCTGCGGGCCGTGTTGTCGAGGGAGTTGGCCTTGAGGTCGATGACCTCCTTCGGAGCGAGCGTGATCGACACCCAGGCCATCGCCGGCTCGAGGAGAAGACCACGCTGGTCGTAGAAGAGGTAGCGGTAGTCCAGGTTGTAGGTGTACTCGGCGAGGCTGCGCATCGGCACTTGCACGATCATCGGTCCCTCGCCCGCCGGAATCACGACCGCGGGCTGGAATCCGAGCCACTTGCGCAGCTCGGGCGAGAGCACGCTCACCTGGGGGTTGTTGATCGGCGGCGGGTAGGGATCGGTTCGGCCCGGGCTCGGAGACGGATCGGTCGAGCAGGCGATCGGCGCCAACAGGGCGGCAAGCAGGAGAACGGATCCAAGGACGCGGCGTGTCATGCGAAGCTCCTCAACGGGTTCAGGTGTTCAACCCTTGGTCGACAGCGTAGCAGCGGGCGGTGTCGTTCCGGACCGGGGCGGAAGCACCCGCGCCGGCCGGTACATCAGGCGCTTGTATCCCATCGTGTCGGGCTGGGGCGTGAAGAGCCCAGATCCCCCGTCCAGAACGTGGCGGAAGGACCGGGCGCGGTCGGCGCTCGATCGGTCGTCCATCCCCGCGCCCAGCACCACCCCGTCGGACGCATAGACCTCGCGGAGTTGGGCGATGTTCCATCCGATCAGCGCACCGCCGGCCTGGTACGCCTCGAGCCGCTCGCGGCTCGGTGTGCCGACGTCCGCCCCCTCCAGGATCCACGGACGGTCGCCCGGCCGGACGCCCGTATGGTCGTTGCCGTACAGAAGTTCGGTCGCGGTCAGCCACTC
>JAGQOG010000178.1 GCA_020427695.1 Phycisphaerales bacterium | reverse complement strand
GTGCCTATTCGCCCGCGGGACCTGCGACCCGTGCCGCGGGCCAGTTCGCGAGGGAGCGCGGGAATCGGTCGCGGCACCCTCGGGATTCAGTGCGACACCCGGTCCCGGAAGGGGCCATGCGATGGTTCGGTGGCGAACAGCACCCGCCGGTGTCTCCCGAGAACGGGACGGAGCAGTCGCTCGCCGCGGAGAACGCGTGGTCGAGTCGAGGCACGACACTCGAGCGTCTTCGCCGCATGCCCCCTTTCGGATTGCCGACTCCCTGGTGGGGCTGTATCGTGCGATTCGCCAATGGCTTGACGCCCCCGTAGCTCAGGTGGATAGAGCAGCGGTTTCCTAAACCGCGTGCCGGGTGTTCGAGTCACCCCGGGGGCACCACTCGCGGTTTCGACGGGCCAGTGCTGCCGCGCTCGGTGTTTTGGCCGCCCGCACGGAGGAGATCGATGCACCGCCTTCTCCGCGTCCTGCTGCAGCTCGTGGCGATTCCCGCGCTCGCGGGCACCGCACTCGCGCACGGCGTGGCGCAGGGCGACAAGGGGTACATCCAGGAGGTCTCGGGCGCGATGCCGGTCGCTTTCGCCTACCTGGGCGCCAAGCACATGATCACCGGGTACGACCATCTCGCGTTCCTCCTGGGCGTCATCTTCTTCCTGTACCGCCTGAAGGACGTGTCGATCTACGTGAGCCTGTTCGCGATCGGGCACTGCTCCACGATGCTGCTCGGCGTGTTCCTGGGGTGGAACGTCAACGCGTACCTGATCGACGCGATCATCGGCCTTTCCGTGGTCTACAAGGCGCTCGACAACCTCGGTGCGTTCCGGCGCTGGTTCGGCGTGCAGCCGAACACGAAGGTGGCGACCGCAGTCTTCGGACTGTTCCACGGCCTCGGGCTCGCCACGAAGATCCTCGACTATGATCTCGCGGCGGACGGCCTGCTCGTGAATCTCCTTTCGTTCAGCGTGGGCGTGGAGATCGGTCAGATCCTCGGTCTTTCGCTGATGTTGATCGTGCTGGGCTACTGGCGGCGGAGCGCGAGCTTCGAGCGCCACGCGTACGCCGCGAACGTCGCGCTGATGACGGTCGGGTTCGTTCTGCTCGGCTACCAGCTCACCGGATACTTCGTCGCCTGAGAGGTCCCATGGCCCACGTAAGGAAACCGGCGGACTACGAGCCGCCGTCGTCCGCCGAACTGCTGCGCTACACCGCCGTCGCCGCGCTCGCGGCGGCCGTTCTCCTGGTCGTGGTGGTGCTTCCCGCCGAGTACGGCATCGACCCCACGGGGCTCGGCGCGCGGATCGGCCTGAAGCAGATGGGTGAGATCAAGACGCAGCTCGCCGAGGAGGCCGCCGCGGATGCGGCGTCGTCCGTTCACGGGGCGGGCGTCGCAACCGGGACGTCCGGATCCGCGTCCCCTGCGCCGCTCGCGACCGTGCCGGTCGGGGACGAACCCTCCGCGCCACCCGCCGTCTCGGCGGCGGAAGGCACGTGGCGCGACGAGCTCACGCACCAGCTCGCGCCCGACGAGGGCGTGGAGTTCAAGCTCGTGATGGACGCCGGCTCCGTGGCGGAGTTCTCGTGGACGACGGACGGCGGCGGGCTCAACTACAACATGCACGGCGACGGCGCCGGCCGGTCGGTGGAGTACGAGAAGGGGCGAGCCCTGCCGGGGAAGGACGGCTCGATCACCGCCGCCTTCGACGGGCACCATGGGTGGTTCTGGCGCAACCGCTCCGGGAAGCCCGTCACGCTCACCTTGCGCACCCGCGGCGAGTACTCGGCCCTGAAGCGCACGAGCTAGCCCCGATTCCAGCCGAGCCGCGACAAGAGTCGAGACGCCATACGAGCTGAGCGCGCCTGGCTCAAGTCCCGTCCCCAGCTTTCCGTTACGCCGGGTAGCAGGCCCTT
>JAGQOG010000177.1 GCA_020427695.1 Phycisphaerales bacterium | reverse complement strand
TGTCCGTCAACCGTCACCACCACGGCGGCCAACTCGCGCGGCTGAACGGAACGATCGAAGAAGTAGATCGCGTTGGCCGTCGCCCCCGCCGACCCCGCCTCGATCAAGACCTCGCCCGCGGGACGTTGGTTGACCGCGAGCGCTCGGCCGCCACGGGCCAGGAGCCACACGTCAATCCGGTCGGCCTTGATGGCAGGCGCATTCCACGGTTTCGGAACGGCAACCGTCACGCGGTAGGACTTCCCGTCATCCGCCGGATCCTGGAAGAGGACCAACGCTGCGTACTCGTCCACATCCACGCGGCCGAGTTCCCGAGCCCGTGGTGGGTCGGGGGCATCGACCGAAGTGGACTGTTGGCCAGCGAGCAGCACAAGAATCGCCATGCTCAAGAAGTGGACCACATTCATTGCAACACCTCCGATGGACGGCTCTCGGAACATCCTGGCCGAGCTTGAAGTGGGCCACCCGCCCTGCGGGCGACCCGTTCGTCACCGCAGGGACTTCATAGAACGGTCGCTACGGGTTCTTGCCACTGCCCTTGAAGAGAAAGTACGCACCCACCCCCAGCATCAGGAGCGCGAAGACCAAGCCGCCGATCTGACCGGCGAGGTAGGCGCCCGAGCCCTGCGGACCTCCCCTGAAGAAGGCCGACACGAGCATGGCACCGCCCCACAACACACCGAGGGCTCCGAAGATCCGGTTGCGCATGAGTCATCTCTCCTGGGATTCCGTACTCGTGACGCCGACCCCGATGTGCGTGGCGAGCAGCCGTGAGCCGCGACCCGGTGCGGCGCTGGATCACGGGATTCTACTGCGCCGCCCGAACGACCACAGATCCCGACCATCGTCACCCAACACCGCACGGTCCGATCGTTCAGGCTGCCGGTCGTCGGACTTGAACCGCTGTCGGGTCGATCGATTGCGGTTAGCCTATGTTCCGCAGCTCGGTTCCAATCGGGCCCCTGGGCACGCCGCATGCCGCCGGCGATCTGCGGCCACCAGCCAGGCGACTCGAGGCGGGGCGGCGAACTCGCTCGAATCCCGACCACGGACACGGAATCATGCGTGTTGCAGACTTCATCATCGCCGCACTTCGCGACCAGGGCGTCGACCACTGCTTCATCGATCTCGGGGGACTGAACGACACCTTCATGCCGCCGCTCAGCGGCACCGAGGGGATCCGAACCATCGTCGCGGCGTTCGAGGGAGGCGCCGCCTACATGGCCGGAGGCCACGCCCGCGCAACCGGCGGGCTGGGTGTGTGCCTCGGCATTGGCGGACCGGGTGTGCTGAACATGACCACAGCGCTGGCCGCCGCCCGCGCCGATCGAACGCCGGTGCTGGCCATCAGCGGAGAGGTCGCGCGGTCGTGGGAAGGAGTCGGCGGCTTCCAGGACGCCTCGGGCGCCGCGCTCGACGACATCAGCTCGCTGCGCCATGTGACGGAACTGTCGATCTCGGTCTCCTCGCGGGCGGTCGTCAGCCATCATCTGCGGCATGCCATCACCGTCGCCCTCGACCGCCGTGGGCCGGTTCATCTCTCGATTCCGGTCGACGTGCAGAAGGCGGAACTGGATGCGCCGTGGCAGCGGATACCCGCGTCGCTGCTCGCTTCACGGTTTGTGGACGAGGACGCGATCGCCCGCGCCGCCGATCTGATCCAGGCCGCGGACAGCCGGAGGATCGTGGTGCTGGCCGGTCCCGGGGTGCACCAGGCCGGCGGCACCGAGGCCCTTCTCGCCTTCGCGGAGCGGTTCGAGATCCCCGTGGCGACGACGTTGTCGGGAAAGGGCACGATCGACGAGCGCCATCCGCTGGCGCTCGGCGTGTTCGGATACGGAGGCGCACGGTGGGCGATCGAGGCGATACTCTCGCCGGACACGGACGTGCTCCTTGTCGTCGGCTCGGGGCTCTCCCAGCGCGACACGATGCAGTGGGACCCGCGAATGCTCCCGTCGAAGGCGCTCATCCAGATCGATGCCGACCCGCTGCTGATCGGGCGAACCTGGGCCAACGCCCATGCGGTCGTCTCCAACCCGGCGGTGGCCCTCGAGCGGTTGGCAACGCTGGATCGCGCCCACGAGTTGGATGCGGGACGTCCCGAGCGCCGGCAGTTCCTGGCGCGAGTCCGCGCGTCGGGGCCACGCCAGTACCAGGTGGAGGACACGCGAAGCGACGCCGTGCCTATGCACCCGGCCCGGGTGGTGGCGGAATTGCGTGCGGGCTTCCCCGACGGCGGTGCGCTCTGCGTGGACTCCGGCGCCCATCGGGCGTGGTTCGCCGAGTACTGGGAGGCTCGCGAGCCGGGCACGCACTTCTCGCTGACCAACCTCGGTCCAATGGGTGGCGCAATCCCGATGGGGATCGGCGCCAAGCTCGCGCGGCCCGATCGGCCGATGATGGTCGCCACCGGCGACGGCTGCATGCTCATGCACGGCATGGAGCTGCACACCGCCGCCCGCGAGAAGGTGCCGATGGTCATCGCGCTCATGAACAACCAGGCGTACGGCAACATCTACTACCGGGCCGCGACAATGGGCCCCGGACCGGTTCGCCTGACGGACATTCCCGGGATCGATTGGGTCGGGCTCGCGCAGTCGTTGGGTGGGGATGGAGAGCTCGTGGAGCATCCCGACGCCATCCAGGCCGCGCTTCGCCGCGCGCTCGCCGCCAACGGCCCCTACCTGCTCGACCTGCACATCGACAAGACCTATCCGACACCGGTCGGCGTGTGGCGCGAGCGCCAGCACGAGTGGGAGGACAACGACTGATGGCTGAACTCCCCGACCCCACAGCGTCCCTGGTTGGTCCGGACCGGAGCGCGTTCGACCACATGGCGTCGGCCCGCGCCTACGCCGAAGGACGATCGAGCCTGGGGGACGTGTACGTGCGCATGTTCAACAATCCGGGCGTGGCCCAGAAGGTGGGAGCGCTCGGCGAGCACTTGCGCTTTCACGGCACCCTGCCCGACCCCGTGCGCGAGCTGGTTATCCTCCGGTACGCGGCGCGGGTGCGGGTCGGGTACGAGTGGTCGCATCATCAGCGGCCGGCACGGCTCGCCGGGGTGAACCAGGACACGATCGATGCCCTGACTGCCGGTGAAGTTCCCCGCGGAATCCCCGACGACTGGCAAGCGGCGCTCGAGGCGGTCGATGCTGTCGTCGCGGGCCGCTCCATTCCTGCCGACATCCAACAGCGATTTGTCGCCGCGCACGGAAACGCCGGCATCGTCGAGTTGGTCGTCATCTGCGGCCTCTACGGCATCATGGCCGACATGGTGAACGCCTTCGACGTGAAGGTCGAACCGGGGCTGCCGACAGCGCCGTTCTGACCCCGGGCGGGGTGGGATCGCGTTCGCAGCCGAATCGCGTCCTGCTCGAATGCGACTGAGCTCCGCGTTCAGCGCCGGCGAGCGGCCCTCGCGATCTCGATCCAGCGCTCGATCGGAATGCTTGCGACGATCGCTCCGATGCACTCGAGCGGGAGGTCGTCCGCAGATTGAAAGTGGATGCACGCCTTCCCCCTGTCGAGTCGCTTGCCTGCTGCTTGGAAGCCGCTCGCCAACCGATCGGCCAGCGCACGACTGCCGTAGATCGGCAGGAGGTGGAGCGAGAGGTACGACTTCTCCGACGCCAATGCGACGTACCAGAGCGGGTGCCCGTTGTGCGTGTCGCCGTACGTTGCGAGCGGCACTTGATACACGAGCATCCCTTTGCCGATCGCCTCCTCATATCCCGGCGGAAGATGACTTCGAATCACATCCCGCACTCGCTCCACCGCGTCGCGCCGGTTCGCAGGGAGCCCGGCGAAGAAGTCAGCAACCGTCGAGACCAGGGCCTTCCGGGGCATCTCACTCCTCCCAAGGTCGCTCATCAGATCGGCGGCAAGGCTGCGTTTCCAGAACCTCCGTAGGCCGCTCCGTGCCGCACGCGGAGCTTCGGTAGACGGTGAGGCCCGTGAGACCGCATCCGCAGCGATCGCCGTGGTTCGATGAAGAGCGATTTCCAAGAGCGTTGAGGGTGGCCATGTGAGGAGCCCAGCCGCGCCCACCGAGTGTGGGGAGCCAGCGCCACCGAGTGAGGCGCCTTCGTGGGGGTGAGCAACGGCGGTGTCCGAAACGGTTCATGGCCAAGGTGCCACCCAAGCCAAGGCAAACACGCCCACGACGAGGATCGTAACGCCAAGAAACACACCGCATGCGACCCGAGAGAGCGCGCCGCCTCGCCGAACCCCACGGAGCGACACCACGACGCCGATCGCGAGCGGGAGGAACAGGACGATGGTTGCTCGAAGCAGGACATCGATCGAGGGTTCCGGAGGACGGGTGTATGCAAACCTGG
>JAGQOG010000176.1 GCA_020427695.1 Phycisphaerales bacterium | reverse complement strand
TCCGCTGTCGAAGCGCGACCAGCGTCGAGTGCAGCGCGGCCGATCACGCTCCTACCCAAACCCGGCCGCGAGAGCAGACAACCATGCCACTGCATTGTACCCGAGCCCGATCCAACAGATGGCGGAAAGGACCGCCAGTGCGATCGCGTGGCGCGCCGACCCCCACCGGCTTCCGACGAAGACGGCGAGGGCGAGGCAGAGGCTCGCTCCGCCGAGCCAGACGAGCCCGAACACGATCGGCGCACGATCGGACACGCCGGTGCTCGTCTCAACGAGTTCGCGCGGGCCGATCGCGATCACGTTCGCCACCGCGACGGCGGAGAGGAGCATGGCGCCCGGCATGACGATGTCGCTCGGCCCGATCGCGTGTACGGCGCCTGCGGGTGCCGGAATCGGCTTCCCGCACTCGGGACAGGGAGCACCGGTGGATTGTCCCCGAACGTCATAGCCACAGGCGGGGCATCGCGGCCTTCGAGGGGCGTCGGCGCGACCGTCCGAGTGCGTTTCGCTCGAGTCGGGAGGTGTCATTCGGAACGATGCTCGCTCATTGGAACCACCCGTTCCGACCTCACTTTGATGCACCGGAACGGGACGCATCGGCCGATGCCGTCAGGATTTCGACCGGAGCCTTCGAGGCCGCTCGTCGTCGCAGAAGCAAGGCAGCGACCGCGAACACGAGGATCCCCGCGTAGTTGGCCGCGAGATCGCGGAGCGAGAACGTCCGGCGCGGAAGGACGATCTGCAGGAACTCGTCGAAGCTGACGAGGACGACGAGCACGAGGACGATCCGGCGCCATTGCCGAGGCTGGCGGCGACGATCGCCACCGACGAAGGCCAGGGTGGCGACAAACGACATCCCGCCGATCAGCAGGAAGTGGGCGGCGAGGTCGCCCCCCGGCACGGAGCGCACGCGATCGAGGATCGACTGGCCGATGCCCAGAGTGGCCATGGTCGAGATCCCTCCCACGACCAGCGCCGCGGCCAGCGCCGCCCCGATGAGCCACCAGGGGTTTCGTTTCATCGATGGCTCACGAGGCATTCGAATGCCCTCGGGTCCTGGCGTGCCCGCCGAGGCCCGCTCCGAACCTGGGATGTACGAGGACGACCCTGGCACAGTTCGAGACATGCGCGAAGGCCGTGTCGACAACAATCCCGACGACCGCGAACACGCTACCACTTCCCCGCATAGTCCACGGACACGCCGGCATTGGCCTGCAGGAAGAGGAACTTCACCTTGGCGATCTGACGAATGTGCAGATAGTCGTGAGCCAGCCAACTCGCGAGGAACATGCGGGCTGTCAACGGCCCCAACTTCGGATGCTGGTACGAGTTCTCCCAGGCCGGATCCGCGAGTCCGTTCAGCCAGCGCACGGATGCCTTCCGCTCCTCGAGGAAGGCATCCAACTTGGCCGCAAAGTCCTGTTCGAGATAGCGCCGCTCATCGACCCAGCCCTGCGGGTCGATGGGCGGCAGCGGGCGCTCGGGATCCTCGAGCACCGACCGCACCCTCGCCCGGAAGTCGTCCCGCTCCTCGTCGCAGAGATGGCAGACGATCTCCAACAGGCACCAGTGCTCCGGGTGCGGCCGCCAACGCTGGACGGCCTCGGGCGCGTCTCGCAGGAACGAATCGAAAGTCGAACGATTCGCCTGAAGCTGTGAGACGACGAACGAGGTTTCCATGGCTGGTTTGTACCAGATCGGGATGCCGCGTCGAACGCCGGCTACCTCTCCCGCCGCGACCGTCCGATCTCCCGTTTCCTCTGGTCGAGCTTGTTGTATTGCCCCTTGGTCAGAAACACCCGGTGAAACGGTGCCTCCAACACCTGCTCGTCGACCAGCCGTTCCCTCTGGTCGTAGCCCCACGCCACGATCTCGCGCGTGCGCAGGTTGAGATCCAAGTAGTACCGCGTGTCCTTGTCTTCGAACTTGGTCATGGCCGGCTCCGTTCGTTCTCGACGTTCTCGCTGCTCCGATCGGCCACCCTCATGGGCGTCGCCACGAGGCCTCGAAGGCGTGTCCGCACTCGGGACAAACCCCGCGACCTCGAGGGTACCCGCAATCCGGACACAGTCCGCGCCACCTCCGAATCGACCGATGGAGTCGCCGTGGGCACACGAACATCACCCAGGCGAGTGAACCGTACAGTCCCGCATCGGCGATCAAGCCGAGCCACAGCGGAGCCAGAGGCAGGGCCGATTCGCTCAGTGGAGGTCCCGCGAACTGCCACTCGATGGGAACACCTCCGCGATACGCGCGAGCAGATGGCCAGGGAGCGACCGCCACGTCTTCGCTCTCGACGATCCGGAAAGGCCAGCCGGCCCGCGTGCGGACGCTGGCAGCAGGCACAGGTGCTGGTTGTCCGTTCGGTTGTTTCGGCCACGGCGACGGAATCGCCCAGTACGCCCGCTGGTCCCAACCGATCGCACTGGAGTGACGCGTCTTCCAGGTCTCGTTGGCGGCGATCGACCGGCCTTCGAGCCACGCGCGGTCCTCGCGGTCGAGCGCTGGAAAACTTCCCCCGGCCGGCCATGCTCGTGCGCTGACGGTCGCGACGACCGCGACGCCATACGCCAGCGCGGCGCCGATCAGCGCGAACCCGAGAACCTGTGCGGCGACCCGTCGCAAGCGTGTGTCCCGCCGCTGGACTTGAGTGGGCACTCCGGGTCGAAACACACGCTCAACGATCATCGCTGGGGGTCCATCTGAACGCTCCAACGGCTACTCGAAGGCAACGGCAGCGCGTGCGACTCACTGACCATCAGGCGGTTGCCACAACTCGACCTTGTTCCCTTCCGGGTCGATGACCCAAGCGAACTTGCCGAACTCGGAGTCCTCGGTCTTGTCGAGGACGTTGCAGCCTTCCGCCTTGAGCGCGGAAACCACAGCGTGAAGGTCCTCCACCCGGTAGTTGATCATGAACGAGGCCGTGCCGGGAGCGAACTGCTCGCTCTTTTCCGGACTCACCGACCAGACGGTCGTTCCGCCTGTGGGCTTGCCATCCGAGTCGGACCAAGAGAACACGGCCCCTCCCCAATCCTGGACATCGACGCCGAGGTGTCGCTTGTACCAGGCCCGCAGCGCCGGCGCATCCTTGGCCTTGAAGAAGATGCCTCCGATGCCCGTGACTCGTTTCATGTGGATCTCCGATGCGTGGTGTTCGGAAGGAGATGATCGCTCCAGACGCGCTGCACACCCATGCCCGCCGGACTTCGCGTCGAACGCCCGGAATCGACTTTCGGCGGCGATCCGCCGTCGGCGTGCCGGGGCCGCGGATTGTACTCCGACGCCTTCCGCGGAGCGGATCGCCGTCCGTTGCGGAAGTCCATCAATCCGCGTCGTCGAGCCCGAGTTCCTTCTCGATTCGTGACCGATCGCACTCGAGGATCCAGGTCGTGAACGCGGTGTACAGCGGGAGTAGCGCACCCGCCTCCGGCGCGAACAGGTCTGCTCCGCGATCGTCGTAGGGATGGAATCCGAGGTTTGCGTTCGGGGCGACAACGAGCGCGCTGACGAAAAGTCCGTCGAAGCCGCCGTGATCGCCCCAGACGATGGCTCGGAAGAGCGCATCGAAGCCGTCGGATGCGCTCGGAATGCGTGCCGAGAATCGCTGCGCGGGGCATTCCGGATCGTCGTCGGGATACGCGCGATCCTCGCGCTCCCAACTCGTTCGCTCAACGGGGCGCAGCCCGCGTTCCATGAACCCCTGCGCTTTCGCCAGGCATGACGCCTCGTTCCAGAAGCTCAGCTCCACCCACACCTCGTCGTCGCGGCTGCAGATCGCCTCGAATAGCGATCGACATCGGTGGAATGCGGCTAGCAATGCAACACGCTTCGGACCAACGGCGAGTTCGAATCGCAGTCGCGGAAGCGACATTCCAATCGCTGTGCCTGGGTAGTCACAACGGAAGATCGAGGTGAATACTTCGTCAAACCGAGACACGAGTCCTCCACGTGTCGTGCGTCGAACATCATCGATCAGCCAGAGGCCTGCGACAATGCTGAAGGCACGTGGTTCTTGTCGCTACCGTTTGGCCACCGACGGACGCGGCCCGACCAACTCGGGGATTGGACGGGCGGCAAGCCGATTCCAGAGCTCGCGGCTTCCGGCAGTCCGCGCGAAGTGGAGTTCGTCCTCGAAGATCGGGACGGGAGACAGGAAACAGACTTGCTCGCCACGGAGAGGGAACGCCGGCATCGCTCCGCCGAACACCTTCGGTGGCACGAGCAGCACCGCGTGAAAGCCGAACTGGTTCCCGGAGAGAGCCGGCACCTCCAGCGTGTGTCCCACCCCGACGGGCATCCCGCACCCGTGCGGGTAGCGACAGATCTCCTTCAACATGCGCATGGGCCACCAATTGCGTTCCTGTCTCCATGCTGCCGGGTCAAGCGGCCAGTCCGCAGATAGCGCGAGCACAAGCTCCACTCGGGAGGGCCCGCGAAAGTCGGGGTGGCTCGGCAGCGGCTTCTCAGCCATCCCTGACGTCAGGACCGTGATCCATGGGCGCTCGCGGCCCGGCGGCACGAACCAGAGGTCGATGTGCACAAGGGAGGACGCGACCTCGTGGAACACACTGCCGCCTGAGCCGAAGGTCGAGTCGATGAACCCGCTGACCGCATCGACAAGCTCCGGATCTCCCTGGTCGAACGACTGCTTGACGTCGCGTTGCGCCGGCTTTCCGAGACCAAGGATCCTTCGCCACATGCTCACGGCTCTTCTCCTCGATCGCCTATCGACGACGTTCAGCAGACCCGACCGCATCAAGCGCTCAGTCCATGGCATCTGCTTGCTGCGAGGGGTCTCCCTCGATCTTCAGCCATCCCTGTTCGGCGCAATGCTTGGCCACGTGTGCGAAGCGGTCCGCAACCCACATCTGGCTTGGGTGGTCGTGGAAGCCCAGGATCGGATCGGCATCATCCCGAACCTCGAAGTCGATGCACCGTCGGAGCCCCCGGCGGGTGACCGGTCCCCTCTCCGTCAGGTCGGACACCGGGCGCTTGTCGATCAGCACGACCGGATTCACGGCGACCTCGACTGCGTGCAGCGCGATGCGCCGCAGGTTCCAAGGCCGAACGGCAATGAGCTTGGCGCGACGCATGGAGCTCTCGGTCGGTCTGTCGCCGTTTGGAGATCGGCCGTGGCCCGACACGGCCGTAAATCACGTCGACCCCGCGTGTCAGCTTACCGACGGCGGTCCGCTCGAGCGAGGGGTTGGACAGAAGTCTCGCTCCCTAGACCTCGACCACCAGCGCCGGGTCGAAGCGCGGATCCGGATCGCCCAGGTACCCCCGTTGGTTGCTCAACACCCGTGTTCGGTTGATGCGGAAGTCGACAGATCGATGCGTGTGTCCATGGATCCACAGCTTGGCGGCGGACTGGGCAACCACCTCGTCCAGCGCCGAGGCGAAGGCGGCACAGAGGGGATCCTGCCGATGATGCTCGGCGACGGATCGGATGGTTGGCGCGTGGTGTGTGACCACGACGGTCGGTGTGTCGTCCAGAAACTGTGACCGGAGCCAGCGGACCGCCCGATCGTGCCATCCCCAGGTGTCTTCGGGACGAAGGCGCCGATAGCGCGGGGCGACACGGATCCGCCTGAAATCGGAGAGCGAGCTGCCGGCCACGGCGAGAGCTCGGGGCCGATCCCCGAGAAGGTTGAAGTCGGTCCAAAGCGTCGAGCCCAGGAATCGCACGCCGCCGATCGTGCATAGGGAATCGTTGAGGAGTTCAATGCCGAGCGCCTTGGCCTCGGCGGCGAGCTTTCGAAGGATGTCTTGGACCGCCGAACCGTAGAACTCGTGGTTCCCGGGGACGTAGATGCAAGGGATGCCTGGAAACGAGCGGGCGGCCCAGCGGACGCCTTCGATGCCGCACCCGATGTCTCCCGCGAGAACGACGACGTCCGCATCTGCCTTGGGAGGAACGAACGCACCGAACTCGAGATGAACATCGCTCAGCACCCGCACCCGCATCGGTTCGCTCACGTGGCTCCTGCGCCCAGGTAGCGGGTCGGCAGGACCTGCTCGATCACTTGGTTTCCGTTGCGCTCGACGCGGTAGGCGCGGGCGTTGGCACGCGACGAGACCGCTTCGACGAAGTCGGCCCCTGCGAAGTGGAGGGCGGCACCGTCGTCCGCGGCGAAGCCCGCCGGCATGCCGTCGGCCACGGCGCGATGGAAGGCGGGGCGCCGTCCGACCTCGCCGTCGTAGTGGGGACACGCGCTCCCTTCGAGGAAGCTCAATCCGTCGTGCAGTGGTGCCAGACCGCCGAACGAATCCGTCACCGAGGCACGGAACCAGCAGATCATGCCGGCACTGACGCCGCAGAGTACGGCGCCCGACGTCCATGCGTTGCGCAGCAGAACGTCGAGCCCGTGCGCACGCCAGAGGGCGAGCAGGTTGGCGGTGCTGCCGCCCCCGACGTAGAACACGTCCTGATCCCGAACGACTGCGGCCAGCTCGTCGGTGCGGCCCGGCGATCTCGGCAGCGCCGAGTCGACCAGGGTGATGTCCGTCGCCAGACAGCGCCGGCAGAGCGCCCGGTAGAAGCTCGCCACATACGCGGGCGAGTCGCCCGAAGCGGTGGGGAGAAAGCAGACGCGGGCCGGCGTATTGCGGGCCAGCGAGAGCACGAAGTCGTCGAGCAGACGGTTCTCGGGCTCCATCGAGAAGCCGCCTCCGCCCATGGCGACGATGTGGCCGGTCGGTGATGGCGTCATGGCATGGGACTCAACGACCGGTCAGCGATCCCGCTGAGCGGTGGCGGCGGCCTGCGCCCGGAGTCGTTGCCTTCACGATGACCATGAACCGCATGCCTGAACCTCCACGACTCGGGTCGGCGATTGTACGGTCCGGGCTCCGACCCGGGCTCCGACCCGGGCACGGGGCAGTCTTCGTCCGACTCAGGCATCGTCCGCGCCTTGCCGCACGACCTTGCTCATGAGGTGCTTGACGATGCCGTTCGGATAGCCGGAGATCTGAGCGATCGACGAATAGCCGAGCGTGCGATAGAACTCCGGCGCCTGGTAGCTGAGCGTGGTGAGGTAGTAGACGGAGCACCCGCGCGCCGCGGCGCGACGCTCGAACCGAGCGACGAGAGCACTGGCCAGACCCAACCGGCGGTGCTCCTCCGAGACCCACAACTGCAACAGCTCGCAGCACTGCCCCCAGGTTCGGCCGACCGCACCGCCGACGACGCGACCATGTCCATCGCGGGCGATCGCCGCCAGGGGCCGGACGTCGCCGAGCGGCGCCGCGCCGTGGTTGTGGGCCTCGAGGCCCTCGTCAACGGCACGCACCATCTCCTCGGGCGGCTCGTCGAAATCCTCGAGGGAGATTGACTTGGCGTCCATGGCGGCGTCCGTCGCGCTCGACCACCGGCAGGGCAGCGCACACCGGCGACCGATGCGCTTCCGGCTCCGGGGGGCAGGATCGGTGGCCTCGACGGTCATGCTACCAAGCGACGAGCAGACCACGGCAAGCGGCGAGCAGACCACGGCCGTTCTGGCGCTGGCGGTGCCGAGCGCCTTCCGCCGCTCGTCACCCGCCCCAGTTCGCCAGCAGCAAGCCGAGGTCCGCGCCGTCGACGATGCCGTTGCCGTCCAAGTCGCCCGATCCCGCCCCGCCCCACTGGCCAAGCATGGCGCCGACGTCGGCTCCGTCCACCACCCCGTTGCCGTCGAGATCGCCGGGCTTCACGGGCGCCAGGCTCACCTCGACCGCGCCGATGTCGGGCATCACCGAGCCGTTCCCATCGCCGTCGAGCGGTCGAAGGAAGCCGCGCTGATCAAGGTTGGGCGAGCTGGCGAGATCCGCCGCATCGATGGCTGGGCTGCCGGTCTGGGCCGCGTGGGTCATCGTGTAGCCGCCGTTGTCCGCCAGCGGACCCAGCAGCGGCGCCATGTTGAGCAGGTTCCCGGTCGTATCGCCGGAGATCGAGGCGCCCGCGGTCGAGCCGATCAGGTTCCATCCCTCCGACACGACCGCCCCGTTGATGTCTCCGCCGCCGTTTCCGGCGACGATCGTACCGTGCAGCGTCACCGTGCCGCCGAAGCGGCCGATCCCGCCGCTTGCGTTCGCCGTTACGGTGCAATGGTCGAGCGACGCCGTGCCGCCACCGAATCCCACGTGGATCGCCGGTACGCCCCCGCCATTCCCGCTGACCGTACAGTTGGTCATCGACAACGTGTTGAGCGCCGAATTGAGCAGCACCACGCCGGTCAGCCCGGTGAACGTGCTCCGTTCGGCGACAACGTTCCCCGCCCAGGTGACGGGATAGAGGATTCCGGTCGGAAACGTGCCGCCGTTGGGCCCGATCGTCGAGTCGATGATGAACGCATCGCCGCGAACGGACAGGCCGCCGCCGCCGTTCGGTGCCGAGTTGCCCGAGACGACGCTCCGCTCGAGGGTGAGCACGCCGGGTGTGGTCCCGCTGTGGCTGACCCAGATCCCGCCGCCATTGCCGCTGCCGAAGGTCACGCTGCATCCGGAGACGAGCGAGTCCGCGACATACGCCTCGCCACCGATCCACAGGCCGCCGCCGTCGTCGCCGGCATGGCAGTCGAGCACTTCGACGTTGTCGAGCACGAGGGTGCTGCCGGGGAAGACGCGCACGCCGCCGGCGAACTCCAGACCCTGGGCGACGCCACCCCGAATCGTGAGATCGCGCAGGATCAGGCTTGTCGGCGCGTTCAATGGGCCGACGTCGAAGACGCGATTGATGCCGTCGGCGTCGATGATCGTCACACCCTTCCCGAAGCCCACGATCTCGACCTGGCCGAAGTTGACGTCGAGGTCGCCCCCAAGCCCGCCGTTGTCGTTGCCGGGCACCGACAGGGTGTACACGCCTGCGTCCAGGAGAATCGTGTCGTTGCCGGGCGTGCCCGTGCAGGCGTTGATCGCCTCGCGCAACGTGCATCCGCGCACATTGCAGGCGCCGTCGTTTCCATCCTCGAACGTGTTGACGTCGAAGACGTCCCCCGCCGCCGGCATGCTGGCCAGCAGAACGGCCGCCGCCGACAGCCCGATCCACGATTCCTTCCGCCGCATCTTCAGCTCCTGCATCGCTCCGCTCCTTCTCGGGCCTTGGCCCGACGTCGAATGGACAAACGACCCGCGATCCCGCGCGTCGGCGCTCGCCATCCCCCTCGGAAGAGGCGACAATGACCGAGGATTTCCCCAGCCGATCTTGCGGAATGTCGAAAGCCAACGACCGATGAACGCCGGTTCGTCCGAGAACCGGGGCGACGACGGCGAGCCGGCCCCGACCGGCGAGCTCATGACGCGCCTCTACGACGACCTCCGCGAGGTGGCGAGCGGCATGCTGCGCCGGGAGCGGGCCGGGCATTCTCTCCAGCCCACGGCACTGGTGCACGAGGCTTACCTGAGACTCGCCCAGCTTCACTCGATCGAGTGGCGCAGCCCGCGGCATTTCGCGGCCGCCGCGGCCGGCGCCATTCGACGGGTCCTCGTGGACCATGCGCGGGCCCGAGCCACGGCCAAGCGAGGGCGGGGATGGGCGCGGATGACGTTGAACGGGACGTCGCTGGTCGAGAACGGACCCGACGTGGACCTGCTGACCTTGGAGGATGCGCTGGCCAAGCTCGCCGCGCTCGACGCTCGCAAGGCGCGGGTGGTGGAGCTCCGTTTCTTCGGCGGGATGACCCTGGAGGAAGTCGCGCAAACGCTGGACAAGGGGACGACGACGATCGAGAACGATTGGGCGTTTGCGCAGGCGTGGCTTCGGCGCGAGATCTCGCGCGGTGCGGAGCGGTGATGGCGGCGCCGTTGGAACGGATCGAGGCCGTGTTCCACGCCGTGCGCGTCCTCCCACATCGTGAACGGTCCGACGCCCTCGATCGGCTCTGCGATGGCGACCGCGATCTGCGCCACGAGGTCGAGTCGCTCCTCGCGGCGCTGGACGCCGGGCCACACGTCGAAATGGAGCCGCACGCCGACGTCTCGCCGGACGGATCAGCGGCCACGTCGGCCCCGCCTCCGATTCCCGGGCAACTCGGTCGATACCGCATTCTCGGCACCCTCGGCGAGGGCGGCATGGCCTTGGTGCACCTCGCCGAGCAGGACGCGCCGCGGAGAACCGTGGCGCTCAAGGTGCTGCGGGCGGGACGCTGGAACAGTCGGCTCCTCGACCGGTTCGAACTCGAAGCGGAGATGCTCGGACGCCTCCATCACCCGAACATCGCGCACGTGCACGAGGCGGCGGTGGCGCGAACCGAGGCCGGCATCGTTCCGTTCATCGCCATGGAGCGGGTCCGGGGCGTCACGCTCGACCGATGGGTCCGCGACGAGAAGCCCAACCGCGCCACGCGTCTCGACGTGTTCCTGCTGGTCTGCGATGCCATACAGCACGCCCACCAGCGCGGCGTGATCCACCGCGACCTCAAGCCCCAGAACATCGTCGTCGGATCGCGGGACGGCACGCCGTGGCCGAAGGTCATCGATTTCGGGATCGCACGCGATCTGACCGAACGCGGGAACACGGGCAGCCACACGGTGGCCGGCGAGCTGCTGGGAACGCCGGAGACCATGAGCCCCGAGCAGGCGGCGGGCGCGATCGACGCCGTGGATGTCCGGACCGATGTGTACGCGCTCGGCGCGGTGCTGTACGAACTCCTGTCCGGCCAACCGCCGTTCGGCGTCGCCGACCGCACGCTGGAGGAGGCGCTGCGCGCCGTGCGAGAACAGGACCCTCCCCGCCTGGGCACCCTCGATCGATCCCTCGCAGGCGACCTCGAGACGATCACCGCCCACGCCATGGAGAAGCGCCGGGAGGATCGCTACCAGGGCGTCGCGGAACTCGCGGCCGACATCCGACGCCACCGGGCCAACGAGCCGATCACCGCATGCTCTCCGACGCTCGGGCACCGGCTCGTCAAGTTCAGCCGCCGGCATCGCGGTCCCATCGCGGCGGCGGCGGCGCTGCTGCTCACCCTGGCCGGGGGCCTGGTGGCCACGGCCAACCAGGCCATCGTCGCGCGGTCGGCGGAGGCGCGAGAGCGCGAGGCCCGCACCCGCGCCGAGGCACGCTTCGACGACCTGCGTCGCCTCGCCCGCGTGTTCATCCAGGACTTCGATTCGCTTCTGGAGCGCGTGCCCGGGACACTCGCGGCGCGGCGCCTGCTGGTCGAGACGGGTCTCGAGTACCTCGATCGTCTGGCGCTGGAGGCCGACGACGAGCCAGAGCTCCAAATCGAGCTCGCCATGGGATACCTGCGACTTGGCGACATCCAGGGCGGGCGCTGGCGTCCGAATCTGGGCGATTCTGGCGGCGCGCTGAGCAGCTACCGGCGGGCGGCAGACCTCGTCCACGGTCCATGGAACGACCCGGATCAGGAGCGCCGCGCTGCCATGCATCGCGTCGAAGCACTGGTCAAGCAGGGAGACATGCACGAGCAGCTCGCGGAGGTGGACGCGGCCGCGATCGCCTACGGCGCCGCGCAAGAGGCCCTGACGGACCGGCTCGACGCCGATCCGTCGAATCCCGAGTTGCGCGGGCAGCTTTCGGCCGTCCTCGCCAAGCGGGCCGTCATCGAGCGCGTGCACGGCGATGCCCGGCGGGCCGTCGAGCTCCTGGCCCAGTCCGATGCGCTGCTGCCGGAGCCGGGACGAGAGGGCACCACCGATCCTCGCTCGGCGCGGGCACGGGCCGCGAATGCATTCCAGCTTGCGTTGGCATTGGAGGCGACAGGAGAGCGCGAGTCGGCGCTCTCGGTTCTGACGTCGTTTGTCTCGGCGTGCGAAGCACTGCTCGAGGCGTCGCCCCACGACGCCCAGTTGGTACGAGACCTCGTGGTCGGGCTCGATCACCATGGGCGTCTGCTGCTCGATCTCGGACGGAGCGAGGATGCGGAGCAGCAGTGGGTTCAGGCCATCGCACGCGCGGAAGCGGCGGCAGCGCTGGCGCCGGACGACACGGACGCGCTGGCGCTCCTGGCGACCTTGAGCTGCCGGCTGGGGGAGCGCCGTCTCGCCGAGAATCGGCTGGACGAGGCTGCGGCGCAGTTTGCGCGTGGACTCGACGCGGCGACGCAGCGCGCGGATCGGAGCCCGGACGTCGCGATGGCCCAGCGCGAGCTCGGCGTGGCCCAGTACAAGATGGGTGAACTCGCGCGGGCGCGAGCACAGGCGCTGACGCAGACGGACGGCGCTGGACGCCAGCACCTCGAGGATGCTCGATCGTGGTTCACGCGGTGTCGTGCGACGTTCGAGGCGCTCGAGTCGGATGGACGGTTGCAGAAGAGTGACGCTGGCGCTCTTGCCGACATCGCCGAGCAGATCGCCGACTGCGAAGCGGTGCTCGGGGGCACGCCGGCGAGCGGGGGCTGAGACGGGAGGCGGCGGGAGGCGGCCGTCGTCAAGGAACGTTCGGCTTCCGCGCCACGACATGGAAGATCTGCCAGTGCTTCGGATTCCGCACCTCCGGCGGATCGACCCGCTCCTCCTCCCGCATGCGCTCGATCTCGAATCCCTCCAAGAGCCGGAGGACTTCCTCACGCGAGTGGTGCGACCGTCCGGGGAGCGACGCCCACGTGTCGCGAACTCCAAAGAACTGACCCGCGAATCGGCCCCCCGGCCGAATGGACGCGACGATCTTGCACCAGAGACCGGGGAAGTGCTGCGGGGGACAGAACGGCAGCGCGAAGCTCGCGTTCACCAGGTCGCAGTCGCGCACCTGCATCTCCGCGAAGTCTTCCTGGACTGTCGTCAGTCGGTGCTTCGACGCCTCCGGCACGCGCGGCCAGAGGTGCGAGAAGGCGTCCGGATGGCCGTCGGTCGCCACGACCTGCCATCCTCGCTTCAGCAACTCGAGCGTGTCCCGCCCTTCCCCGGCAGCGAGGTCAATGGCGAATCCTCCAATGCGTCCTTCCTGTGCAAACAGGTCCAGGGCCGCCAAAAGCGTCTCCCGCGCCTCCTTTCCCAGCACGGCGGTGAAGTAGCCCGGCCAGTCCTCCACCTCGGAGTAGTCCTGCGCCTTCATGGGGGGCAGGTCGTTGTCACTCGGCACGTCCCGGTCTCCCAAGGGCTCGATCGTCCTCCGCCCCTTGTCACGTCGCGATCGCAATCGATCGCGGACAACCTCACGAACGCCGATCGAGGACACCAGCGGTGTCCGCGTCTCATTCGGCGTGCTTGATCCCGAACGCCTTGGGCTGTCCGTCAACCGTCACCACCACGGCGGCCAACTCGCGCGGCTGAACGGAACGATCGAAGAAGTAGATCGCGTTGGCCGTCGCCCCCGCCGACCCCGCCTCGATCAAGACCTCGCCCGCGGGACGTT
>JAGQOG010000175.1 GCA_020427695.1 Phycisphaerales bacterium | reverse complement strand
TGCCTCGCTCCCCCCTATCTCAGCCCATACTCCTTCAGCTTCCGGTAGAGCGTGCGCTCGCCGATGCCGAGCAGCCCCGCCGCCTGTTCGCGGTTTCCGCTCGTCATGGCCAGGGTCTGACGGATCGCCTCCTTCTCCAGCTTGTCCAATCCCACGCCGGCGAGGCTGCGCATCGCGGGCGACTCGTCGGTCTCGTCCGAACGCACATGCTCGGGCACGTGTCGCACATCGATCGCGTCGCCCTCCACCATCACCACCAACTGCTGAACGACGTTCAGGAGCTCGCGGACGTTCCCGGGCCAGGCGTAGCCCACCATCCGCATCATGGCGGGACCCGTGATCGTCGGCCGCGGACGGGACAGCTCGGCGGCGTACTTGCCGATGAAGTGCTGCACGAGGAGCGGAATGTCCTCGCGACGGTCGCGCAGCGGCGGGACCACGATCTCGGCGCCCCGGACGCGGAAGTAGAGATCCTCGCGGAATTGTCCCGACTTGCACATGGCCTGGAGATCGCGGTTGGTCGCGCTGATGAATCGGACATCCGTCCGGCGGGACTCGTTCGACCCGAGCCGCACGATCTCCCCCGTCTCCAACACGCGGAGCAGCTTCGCCTGCATGGCGAGCGGCATGTCGCCCAGCTCGTCGAGGAAGAGGGTTCCCTTGTCGGCGTACTCGAACACGCCCTCCCGATCGCGATCCGCGCCGGTGAACGCGCCCCGCACGTGGCCGAAGAGCTGGTCCTCGAGGAGCGTCTCGCTCTGCCCGGCGGCGTTGAAGGCGACGTAGCGCCGTTCGGCCCGCTTGGAGTAGTTGTGAATGGCCGCCGCGATGAGCTCCTTGCCGGTGCCCGACTCGCCGCGGATCAGGACCGGGAGATTGCTGGGGGCCACCAGCCGGATGGTGTGGATCACCTGCCTGATCGCCGCCGACTCGCCGATGATCCCCTCGAAGCCGTAGGCGGCGTCGAGCTGACCCTGGAGCGCCGTGTTCCGGTGTCGCAGCAGCACCGTTTCCGCCGCCCGGTTCACCAGGTTGCGGAAGACCTCGAGGTCGAGCGGCTTCTCGATGAAGTCGTAGGCGCCGCCCTGGAGGGCGGCCTTGGCGGTGGGCACGTCCCCGTGGGCGGTGACCATGATCGTCTCCACCTCCGGCTGGAGCTGCTTCGCCAGCTCGAGCACCCGCAGCCCGGCGACCTCGCTCTCCATGACCAGGTCGGTGACCACCACGTCGAACACGCCGTGCCGCAGCTCCTCCTCGGCGTCCGAGAGGCTGTTCACGATCGTGCACACGTGTCCCGGTCGCCGGAGGGCGTCGGCCATGGCCTCGGCGTGCTCGACCTCGTCGTCGACGATCAACACCTGCGCATGAGGGGGAGCCTGCGGGGTCGCTTCGGGGGGGGCTTGGTTCGCCGTTGGATCCGTCATCGGGCCGTATGGTATCGGGCCGGACGGCACCGTCGCCCCGGCTCGCGCCGAGTCCCGCGCCTCGCCTCGTGCGGCACGCCAAACGACCGCCAAAACCGCACAGTTGGCGGCGGAACCGCCGATAGAATCGGTTCGTGGACAGTTGCGGACACTCGTCACCTTCGCCGGTCGATCCGCCGGCGTCGTCTTTCTCATCGAACAACCCATCCATGACGAAGCCGAACGCGCCGCCCCCGCCTCACGCTCCCCTGCCCGATCCGTCGGCGACCGCTCCCGATCCGCGCTTTGCCGGACGGAGCGTCCACCTGATCGGCATCGGAGGATGCGGCATGAGCGGGCTGGCCCGCATGCTCCGTCGCCGCGGCGCCCGTGTCACCGGCTCCGACTCGACCTCGAGCGACACCACGATGGCGCTCCGATCCGAAGGCATCCCGGTCAACCACGACCAGCGGCTCGGGCTGCTGCCCGACCATTGCGAACGGGTGATCGCCTCCGCCGCCATCAAGCCGGATCACCCCGAAATGCTCGAGGCGCAGGCGCGGGGCATCGAGCCGATGAGCTACGCCGAGGCCCTTGGCCTTGCCCAGGTCGGGCGCACGGGCGTCTCGATCGCCGGAACGCACGGCAAGAGCACCACGTCGTCCATGCTGTCGCACATTCTCGTGTCCTGCGGTCTCGACCCCAGCTTCATCGTCGGGGCGGTCTGCCCGCAGATCGGCGGAGGATCCCGCACCGGCGGCGATTCGATTCCCACCGGATCGCTCGCGGGTCGGCCCGGCATCCTGGTCTGCGAGGCCTGCGAGTTCAACCGGTCCTTCCACCACCACCACCCGCATCTGGCCCTCGTCAACAACATCGAGGAGGACCACCTCGACGTCTACAGCGGGCTGGACGAGATCGTCGAGGCGTTCCACGGCTTCGCGCGGCTGGTTCCCGCCGCCGCGGAGGGCGGCCGACTGCTGATCGCCCATGAAGGCGCCCATCGCCGAACGGTGACGGCCGGACTGACCTGCGCCGTGTCCACGTTCGGCTTCAATCCCGACGCCGACTACCAGGTGCGGTACGAGCCCCGCAGCGGCGCCACCACGCTGGTGCGCGATGGCGCGGAGCTGGCCTCGTGGAACGTACGACTGCCGGGGGAACACAACGGACTGAACTCCGCCGCGGCGGCCATTCTGGCCCATTGGCTTGGCGCGTCCTGGGACGGCATCGCAGCGGCCTTGTCCTCGTTCCAGGGACTCGACCGCCGCATGCAGCGGCTCGGATCGCGGGCGCTGCCCGCGTCCGTCGGCGGCGGCTCGGTGACGGTGTACGACGACTACGGCCACCACCCCACCGAGTGCGAGAAGACCCTCAAGGCCATTCGGGCGGCGGAGCAGCCCAAGCGGATGATCTGCGTCTTCCAGCCGCACCAGCACAGCCGCACCCGCTTCCTGCTGGAGCAGTTCGCAGCGAGCTTCTCCACGGCCGACGTGGTGATCGTTCCGCACATCTACTTCGTGCGCGACAGCGAGACGGAACGCACCCGCGTCAGCGCGGCCGATCTGGTCGACCGGCTCCGTCACCGCGGCGTGTGCGCCATGCATCTCTATCCGTTCGAGGCGATCGTCGAGCAGCTCGAGGCGATCTGCCGCGACGGCGACCTGGTCGTCATCATGGGCGCCGGGCCGGTCTGGCAGGTCGCGCGGGCATTCCTGGATCGCGGCCGCCAGGAGCGGGGCGACGACGACGCGGCTTCGCCGAGACTGGGTGTCGCCTGATGGGATCCGGCGTGTCGAGCCTGTTCGCCGATCTCGATGTCGAGGTCGAGACCGACGCCCCCATCGGACAGCAGACGTGGTACGGCATCGGCGGCCGCGCCGATCTGCTCGTGCATCCGCGCAGCGTGGGGGACCTTGCGACCCTGGTGCGCCGCTGCGTTCGCTCCGACACGCCGTTGCGGGTGCTGGGTGCGGGGGCGAACCTGCTCGTCGCCGACGAAGGCGTGGACGGCGTGGTGCTCCGGCTCGACGCCCCCCCGTTCACCGAGGTGCTCTACAACGCCCGCGGCGCCGTGGAGACGATGCGGGCGGGTGCCGGCGCGGATCTGGCCCGCGTGGTCATGGACGCCACCCGTCGCGGGCTCGAAGGGCTGTCGCAGATGGCGGGGATCCCCGCCTCGGTGGGAGGGGCGGTGCACATGAACGCCGGCGGCGCCTACGGCGCGATCGGCGACAGCGTGCACAGCGTGGCGTGCCTCACCCGCGCGGGCGAGGTCGTGGTCTATCCGCGCGAAGAGCTCCGCTTCGGATACCGCGAGACCAACCTTCCCGATCCCGTGATCCTCTGGGCGGCGTTCTCCCTCGAGGAGACCGATCCGCTGCGGCTGCGCGAACGGGTGAAGGAGATCTTCGCCTACAAGAAGAGCACCCAGCCGCTGGCCGAGCACTCCGCCGGCTGTGCGTTCCGCAATCCGCTCGACCCGGTCAGCGAGCGGCGGCTCAGCGCGGGGAAGCTCATCGACGAGGCGGGGCTCAAGGGCCTGGCCGTGGGCGGTGCCACCGTGAGCACGCGTCACGGCAACTTCGTCACCGTTCGTCCGGGCACCCGCGCCGACGACGTGCTCCGCCTGCTGGATCTCGTGCGCGAGCGCGTCTTCGCCCACTGCGGCATCGAGCTTGAACCGGAGATCGCCATTTGGCGCCGGGGAGAACGAACACCATGACCGACCGGCCCAACGCATCGCCGCTGCGCGTCCTCGTGCTCATGGGCGGTCCCGACGCCGAGCGCGAGGTCAGCCTGATGAGCGGACGCGAGGTGGCGGCCGCTTTGCGCGACTCGAATCGCTTCGAGGTGCACGAGGAGGTGATCGCCACCGTGACCGCCGAGGAACTCCGCGGACACGGTGCGGACGTGGTCTTCCCCGTGCTGCACGGGCATTGGGGCGAGGGCGGCCCCTTGCAGGAGGAGCTCGAGCGCCTGGGACTTCCGTACGTTGGATCGCGCCCCCGGGCGGCACGGCTGGCCATGGACAAGCTGGCCACCAAGCTGCACGCCTCGGCGTCGGACGTGCCCACCCCCCGCTCGCGTGAGCTCCGACGGAACGAGGCGTGCGACCTCGAACCGCCGCTGGTCGTCAAGCCGGTGGACGACGGTTCGAGCGTCGATCTCCGCATCTGCCGATCGACCGAAGAGGTCGAACGGGCCCGGCGCGAGCTCGAGCCGCGACGCCCGCGGCTGATGGCGGAGTCGTACGTGAAGGGGCGCGAACTCACGGTCGGAATCGTCGGCACCGCGGCGCTTCCGGTCATCGAGATCATTCCGGCCGTCGAGTACTACGACTACCAGGCCAAGTACATCCGCGACGACACGCGCTACGTGGTCGATCCGCCGCTGCCTTCCGGCGTGGCCGAGCGGCTGACCGCACTGTCCATGCGGATGTTCGAGCGCCTCGGCTGCCGCGACGTCGCCCGGGTCGACTTCATGCTGGAGGAGCGTCCGGGCGGGCCCGAGTGCTGGTTCCTCGAGATCAACACCATGCCCGGGTTCACCACCCACTCGCTGGTGCCGATGGCGGCGCGGCACCGGGGAATGCCGATGTCGGCGCTGTGCGCCTTCCTCGTGGAGCGGGCGCTCGAGCGCCGGCCGGTGGCGATGACGGGCGTCGCCGGCGCCGATCGCCGGCGGCAGGCGACCTAGGATCGTTCGGAGTTTGCCAAGGAGAGCGCAAACGATGGCACGCAGGAAGCGAAGCAACGCCCGAGGATCCGACGCGACCCCCACCCTCGATCGCGTGGTGCTTGTGCGCGCGGGCGGTGCGTTCGCCTGGACGCTGCTGGTGATCGGGCTGGCGGCGGGGTGGATCCTCGGACTGCCCTGGCTCACCGCGCGGGCGGCAGCCCAGGCGGAGAGCGCCACGCAACACGTCGCCTTTCGCGAGCTGCCGCCCTGGCTCGAGGCGCAGGACCGCGCGTTCCTGAACGCGGTGGTGGTCCACAACGCCGGGGTCGACCCGCTCGACCGGCGCGGACTGGTGCAGACCCGCCAAGCGCTGCTCGACACCGGCTGGTTCGATTCGGTCTCCCAGGTCCGTCGCACCGCGCCGGATCGGATCGAGATCGATGCCGTCTTCGTGACGCCCTTCGCCCTCGTGCGCGACAAGGACGGAGACCACCTGGTGGATCGCGAGGGACGCCTGCTGCCGCGCAGCTACCCGCTGGGCGAGGGACCCGCGGTCTGGGTGCTCCTCAACCCGTCGTTCGAGCGTCCCCGCAACTTCGGCACGCCCTGGACCGGCGCCGAGGTGTCGGGAGCCATCGCGGTGCTCAAGCTGCTCGAGGACCGGCCGTGGGCCAAGCAGGTGCACGGCGTGGATCTCTCGGAATTCCCGCGCAGCCACCAGCTTCGACTGCTGACCGACCGGTCCACCGTGGTGATCTGGGGGCGCACGCCGGGAGCCGAGCGGGGCGCCGAGGTTCCCGCGGCCAAGAAGCTCAAGTACCTGGACTACCACTACCAGCAGTACGGCCACATCGACGGCGGGCGCGCCGGAGCCCTCGACGTCACCACGGACGTGGCCTTCGAGCGTTGATCGCGCCCCGGCGAACGCATGACAACTCGCTCGTCCGCCGCCGCTCCTACACTGCCGCGCGTGCCCGCCTCCCGCTCCACCGTCGCCGCCGACGATGATTCGCTGCTTCTGCCGCGGGGCCTGATCTTCCTGGCCTCGCTTTGGCTCATCGCGGCGTGGATCACGGCGATCGGACTTCGTCCGCCCGTGCAGCCCTCGGCGGCGACCTACACGCCGGCCGTGCGCCTGATGCTCTTCCTGGTGGCGCTGGGACTGCTGGTGGTGTGGCCGTTGATGCGCCTGAGCGGACCACCGACGAAGTGGGCCGTTCGGCGCACGCTCCTCGACCTCGTGGTGCTGCTCGCGCTCATGCAGGTCGTGGTCTGGCCGCTCCGCCTGGTGACGCCGTGGAGCGCGGGCCGGACGTTCCTGATCGATGCCACCCTCGTGTCGTGGACAATGCTCGTCGGCGCGATCGTGGCGACGGCGCTGCCCCGCGCCGGCGCCTCGCGCGTGGTTGCGACGATGCTCTGCGCGGCGCTCGGCTTCATGGGCTCCCTGACCGCTTGGATCGGGCCGCCGCTCTTCCCGTGGACCGCCGCGGATCTGGCGGACGGCACGGTCGACCGGCTTGGCGCGCTGACCAGCCTCCACCGGCTGACCGGCGGCGGTCCGGGACCGGTGGACGACGCCGAGTGGCCAGCGCTGATCGTTCTGGCGGCCGCGGTGGTTGCGGCGTGGATCGTGGTGGGCGTTCTGACGATTGTCGGGACCCGTGGTGGCCGCGGGCAGGCGCAGCCGATATCCTGAAGGCCGAACCGGCTCCCCACGCCCCGCATGTGCGGGGCGCGTTGGTTTTCAAAGGGAAGCAGCGGACACCGCCCCATGAACATCCTCACCGCCGAAGAGAAGTCCCGCCTCGAGCGGGAGTTGATCGAGCGCGCCGCCCTGCGGAAGCAGATCAGCGAGCGCATCGCCGAGGCCCGCGCGCTGGGCGATCTCAAGGAGAATGCGGAGTACCACGCCGCCCGGGAAGACCAGGGCATGAACGAGGCGAAGATCCGCGACCTCGAGTCGAAGCTGGCCACGGCCCAGGTCGCCGACCAGTCGGCCATCCCGGAGGACATGGTCTTCATCGGGGCCACGGTTCGGCTGCGCGACGTCGAGAGCGGCGACGAGGATCTCTACCGCCTCGTCGGACAGGCGAGCGGCGACTTCTCGGCCGACTACGTCGAGGTGACGACCAACTCCCCCATGGGGATGGCGCTGATGAAGTCGAAGGTCGGCGAAACCGTGCGCGTGACGCTGCCGCGCGGCGAGCGCCAATTCCTCATTCTCGAGCTGGTCGTCTGACCAACGAGCGCCGGAAGGCCCCCTGGTGCCCGACAGCTGGTGGCTGATCCTCCTCGTGACCGGCGAGTGGCTTCTCCGCCTGGTGATGGCCGGCGTGGTCCTGCTGCGCCGAAACGCACGAAGCTCCACCTCGCTGGCGTGGATCGCCGTGATCCTCGTGGTGCCGGTGTTCGGCGTGCTTCTCTTCCTGAGCCTGGGCCTGACCCGCCTTGGACGTTGGCGCATCAAGCGCCACCGCGAGATCGTCGCCCGCGTGGAGAACGCGGAGGTGAAGCCGCCCTGCCCGGAGGTGCTGCTGGCCAACGACCTTCCGAACGCGGCACGCCGGCTGGCGGCGCTGGCGGAGTCGCTCGGCGCAACCCCCGCGGTCGGCGGCAACGCCCTCGACCTGATGGGCGACACCGACGTGGTCATTCAGCGGATGGCCGAGGACATCGATGCCGCCCAGGATCACTGCCACCTTCTCTTCTACATCTACCTCGACGACCATTCCGGCACGCGGATCGGCGACGCGCTGGTGCGCGCGGCCCGACGCGGCGTCGCGTGTCGCCTCCTGGTGGACGGCCTGGGCTCGCGGGCATTCCTTCGCTCGCCGCTTTGCGCCCGCATGCGGGCGGGCGGGGTGCGGATCGCGGAGGCGCTGCCGGTCAACGCCTTCCGCATCCTGTTCTCGCGCGTGGACCTGCGCAACCATCGCAAGATCATGGTGACGGACGGCCGGATCGGCTACACGGGCAGCCAGAACATCGCCAACGCCGACTTCGCGCCGAAGGCGCGGTACGCCCCGTGGGTGGACGCGATGGTCCGGGTCGAGGGTCCGGTGGTTCGCGACCTCCAAACGCTCTTCGTCGAAGACTGGTTCCTCGACACGGACGAGTCGCTCGAGGCGCTGCTCGGTGACGTTCCCGCGGCGGTGACGTCCGAGACCTCGCCCGGCGTGGTCACGCAGGTGTACGCCACCGGGCCCAACATGCCGCCCGAAGTGACCCGCACGCTCGTCCAGGCCGCGATGCAGATGGCGCAGGAGGAGCTGGTCCTGACCACCCCCTACTTCGTGCCCGACGATGCACTGGTGTCCACGCTGGCGACCGGCGCCCGCCGCGGCGTGGAGGTGACGCTCATCGTTCCGGCCCGCAACGACTCGCGGCTCGTCGCCCTGGCCAGCCGCGCCTTCTACGGCGTCCTGCTCGACTCGGGCGTGCGGATCCTCGAGTTCCGCGACGGACTGCTCCATGCCAAGACGCTGACCGTCGACCGCGACATCGGCATCGTCACGTCGGCGAACATCGATCGGCGCTCGTTCGACATCAACTTCGAGGCGGGGCTGCTCGTCTACGACGACGACTTCGCAAGCGAGCTGCGCTTTCTCCAGGGGGGCTACATGTCGCAGTCCACGCCGGTGGACCGGCGGCGCTGGCTGCACCGGCCGGTGCGCACGCGTCTGGCGGAGAACAGCGCCGTTCTGCTCGCGCCGCTGCTGTAGCCCGGTGCCCGGGAGCGGGCCCGTTCGGCGGCGTGCGGCGCTTCAGGACCGCGCGGCATCGGCGCCCGATCGGGCCAAGGCGAGCACGGCGTCGGCCAACCGCTCGTACTGCTCGGGCCGGTTGTACACCTGGCAACACGGGCGGACATGGCGTACGCCCTGCCACTCCACCACCGGCACCTCGATGCGGAAGCGCTCGTAGAGCGCGAGGTTGATCGACTCGAACGTGGCGAAGGGTCCGCCGGGCTGGAACGCGGACGGAAGGCGCACCGTCGCCATCGATCCCAGCAGCGAGCCGTCGAGCGGCGTCAGCGGCTGGACACCCCAACGGCCGCAGAGGTGGGCCTGCACCCAGGTCGCCAGGGCGTGGTTGTGGGCCATCACCCGCTCCAGGCCGAGTCCGCGCATGAACGCGATCGCGTCCGCAGCGCAGATCCACGCGGAGATGTCGCGCGTGCCCTGCCAATCGAACTCCGTCGCGTAGCCCTGGTCGAGAAAGTGGCTGATGGTCGCGGGATGCACGTGCGCCTGGCGGTCGCGTCGCGTCCACAGGAACGCACAGCCCTTGGGCGCGCACATCCACTTGTGCAGGTTCGCCGCGTAGTAGGCCGCGCCGAGACGCTCGAGCTCGAGCGGGACCATGCCCGGCGCGTGCGCGCCGTCGATCAGCACATCGATCCCGCGCTCCCGGCAGCGGGCCACGATGCGTTCGACCGGGAACACGACCGCGGTCGGCGAGCTGATGTGGTCCACGACCAGCAGGCGCACGCGTTCGTCGAGGGCCGCATCGATCGCATCGACGATCGCGTCGGGATGCGCGAACGGCGGCGGAACCGGCAGCTCCCGGTACTCGGCACCCGCCTGCCGGGCGACGAACCGCATGGTCTGCCGCACCGCGTTGTAGACGTGCGTGGTGGTGGCCAGCACGTCGCCCGCGCGGAGGGGAAGCGCCCGCAGCACGGCGTTGATTCCGCCGGTGGCGTTGGTGACGAAGCCGATGTCCGCCGGCGATGCGCCGACGAGACCGGCCACCGCCTCGCGGGCCGGACCCAGGAGTTCGCGGCACCGTCGCCCCAGCATCTCGATCGGGCGCGCCTCGACGCGGCGCCGCCACTCCTCCTGGCGGGCCGACACCGAACGCGGCAGGGCGCCGAACGAGCCGTGGTTGAGGAAGTCGATCTCGGGATCGAGCATCCAGAGCGAGGAAGCGTCCGCGACGAGCGGTTCGGGTGGGATCGGCGGCGCCCCGTCGCGCGGAGCGGAGGGGGTGGCTTCACAGTCTCCTGACGTGTCTGGAGCGGCTCGATGCATGACCGGGAGCGTAGCGTGCCTTTGGGTCGAGGATCCGTTGCTCGCATGCGGCACCCGCAAGCATGGCCGGCGAGCGAGCGGCGGATCCCCGGCCGCCGCGACTGCCCCGACAGCGGCCTCGCCGAGACCTCGATCGCGGCCACCACAGCAGCCCCGGCATCGGGGGCCGACGGCTCTGGTGGCACCGATCATCGACCCCAAGAAAATCTCCAGCCTTCCGATCTATTCGGACGATGTTCGGGTAACATGTACCGAACGGAGCGACCGCGATGATGCCGACCGAATGCGCCTGCCCATCAGTTTCACCGACCGCCAACCGGCTGCCGAACCCGCCCTCAGAGCTCCCGCCGGCAGAGCTCCCGCAGGCAGAGCTCCCGGTCGTCCGGTTGGGCCCGGGCGGCGACTACACCCTCGAGATCCATTCCGGCGCGTTCGGCCGGGTGTCGGAGGGCCCGGCGGGTGGACGCGACGCTCGGCGTCAACAGGCCTTGGCGGCGGCGAACCGCGCGATCGGCCATGCCCACGAACGAGCGGCAGCCCAGACCGCCCCGGGACATCTCGGTCCCTTCCCCGCGCTCCGCGGTCCGATCCCGCGGCGTGCGGCTGCCGCGTCAGGCCCACCCTCGACCTTGACTGCCCGACAGGCGCTTGAACGGCTCCTGCGCCTGCTCGGGCTTTTCGCCCGTTCGATCGTCGCCGGGTCCGACTCCGCGCTGGAGCCCGATCTGGAACCCACTCCATCTCTCACCCAGCCCCAGTTCGCAACTGGATCCTCCCCGTTCCCTCCCGCACGCCGTCGTTGGACCGCGCGCCAGCCTCGAGAGGACGCCTGCGCCCATGAACCTGACCCCAAAGCAACTCACGATCCTTCAGTTCATCCGCCAGTCCCGTCTCGCACGGGGCGTCTCGCCGACGATCCAGGAGATCGCCGACGAGGTCGGCGTCAGCAAGGTCACGGCGTTCGAGCACGTCGAGGCGCTCATCAAGAAGGGCGCTCTGCGGCGGGACAAGAACAAGGCACGCTCTTTGTCCTTGGCTGAGGACGCCGTCTTTCCCGACGAGGCCAGCCCGCTCTCGTTTCCGCTCGTCGGTCGAGTGGCAGCGGGCTATCCGATCCTCAAGTTCGAGCAGAGCGACCAGCTTTCGCTGGAGGAGATTTTCGGTCCGCGCAAGGGGCAGCGGGGCGGTATGTTCGCGCTCCAGGTCGAGGGAGACTCGATGCGCGACGAGGGCATTCTCGACGGCGACTACGTGATTGTGGAGCGCCGTGACACGGCGCGGAACGGCGAGCGGGTGGTGGCCTTGCTTCCGGATGGCGAGACGACCCTGAAGACGTTCTTCCGCCAGCCGGATGGGCGAATCCGCCTTCAACCCGCGAATCCCGAGTTCAGTCCGATCATCGTCGACGAGTGCCAGGTGCAGGGTGTCATCGCCGGAGTCCTTCGCCGCTATTGACCGCGCCGGATGACACGGAGCGGGTCGGGTGCCACGGCCATCCTGGCCGTGCGAAATCCACCATGCGCCCCCTACCCCGGGGTGCCACGGCCATCCTGGCCGTGCGAAGTCCAC